>JAYSCC010000006.1:3197-20407 GCA_041915065.1 Zavarzinia sp. | reverse complement strand
GTGGTCAATCTCTTCGGCCCGACCGAGACCACGATCTGGTCGACGGTGATGGAGCCCACGGGTGCCGACCTCGACGAGCCGCCGATCGGCCGGCCGATCTGGAACACCACGGTTCACGTCCTGGACCGCAACATGCAGGCGGTGCCGGTCGGCATTCCGGGCGACCTCTATATCGGTGGCCTCGGCGTCGCGGACGGCTACCTGCGCCGGCCCGACCTGACCGCGGAGCGTTTCATCGACGATCCCTTTGCCAATTCCGAGGGGGGCCCCGGCGGGCGGCTCTACAAGACCGGCGACATCGCCCGTTGGCGCGAGGACGGTGTGCTCGAATTCCTTGGCCGCAGCGACTTCCAGATCAAGATCCGCGGCTTCCGGGTCGAGGCGGGCGAGATCGAGGCGGCGCTGGCCGCCGAGCCCGGCGTCCGCCAGGCGGCGGTGATCCTGCGCGAGGATGCCGGCAACAAGCATCTGGTCGCCTATGTCGTGCCCGAGAAGGGGGCCACGGTCGACGGCCACACGCTCCGCCTGGCGCTCGAAAAGAACTTGCCGGATTACATGATCCCGGCCGCCTTCGTCGCCCTCGAGGCGCTGCCGGTCAATCCCAACGGCAAGCTCGACCGCGGCGCCCTGCCGGCGCCCCATTTCGAGCGGGTGGAGGGCTATGTCGCCCCGCGCACGCCGATGGAGGAACGCCTGGCGTCGCTCTGGGCCGAGAGCTTCGGGCTGGAACGGGTCGGCGTGCACGACAATCTGTTCGAGCTGGGTGGCGACAGCCTGGCGGCGGCGCGCATGATCGCGGCGCTGCGCACCCGCTACGGCATCGAGGTGCCGCTGGGCGCGGTGTTCGGCACGCCGACCATCGCCGGCCTTTCGGAGCACCTGGAGCGTCACAATGCCAACGACCCCTTCGCCGCCCTGCTCGCGGTGAAGACCGGCGGTGGCGCGGCGCCCCTGTTCTGCCTGCATCCCGTGCTCGGCCTCGGCTGGGGCTATGCCGGGCTGCTGCGCCACATCGGCGCCGACCGGCCGCTCTATGTCCTGCAGGCGCGCGGTATCACCGCGGCGGCGCCGCTGCCCGCCAGCATCGCGGAAATGGCGGCCGACTATCTGGCCGAGATCCGCGAGGTTCAGCCGAAGGGGCCCTATCACCTGCTGGGCTGGTCCTTCGGCGGGCTCTTGGCCCATGAGATCACGCGCCAGCTCCGCGCCGAGGGCGAAGAGGTCGCCTTCCTCGGCCTGATGGACGCCTATCCCTTCGTGGTCGACAAGGGGCCGATGGACGAGGCGGCGGAAGTCGCCAGCGCCATGAGCTTCCTCGGCTATCCAAAGGATGCCCTGGGCGAGGTGCCGCAGACCATGCAGGCGCTCGCCGATTTCATCTGCGAGCGTTATGCCGTCCGTTCCATCCCGGCGGTGCAGGACATGGAGCGCAAGAACCCGGCCCTGTTCGACAATATCCGCAAGGTGATCGAGAACAACATGCGCCTGGCCCGCCGCTTCGAGCCCGGCGTGATCGATGTCGACATCACTTTCGTCCGGGCCGAGAAGGGCAAGGGCGCCGATCTCGACTCGATCCTGCACCACCAGGCCCATGCCTGGGAGGCCCATGTCGACGGGCTGATCGACCTCCATGCCGTCTCCTGCCACCACCAGGACATGCTGGATGTCGCCGTGCTGGCCGAGATCGGCCCGGTACTGGCGGCCGCCCTGGCGGCGCGGGTGCCGGCCCCCCGCCTGGCGATGGCGTGACGCGATGCGGATCACCATCTTCGCCGTCGGCACCATGGGCGACATCCGTCCCTTCCTGGCGCTCGCCCACGGGCTCCAGGCCAAGGGGCACGATGTCACGCTGGCGACCAGCCAGAATTTCGAGGATCTGATCACCCGCTTCGGGGTCCGCTACGCGCCGCTCACCGCGGATTACGAGACCTTGATGCACAAGGCGCCCGAGATGATCGAAAACGGCATGAATGTCGTGAAGGTCGGGCGCATCATGCGCGGCCATCTCTCGGAAATGGCGTCGAGCTGGGCGCGCGAGGGCAGCGCCGCGGCCGAAGGGGCGGAATTGCTGATCGGTCAGGGGCCGGCCACCGTCCTGGTCGCCTCGCTCTCGGACGCCACCGGAATCCCTTGCGTCCAGGCCCAGCTCCAGCCGATGACGCCCTGCCGCGACATCCAGCCGATGATGCTGCCGCCGAGCCGGATTCCGCTGCCGGGCTTCCTCAACCTCGGCCTCTATCATGCGCTGCGCTTTTTCACCTGGCAGATGTTCGCCCCGGCGATCAACGAGATGCTGCGTAAGGACCTGGGCCTGAAGCCCTATAATTGGCTAGGCCCCTATTACGGCGGGCCGCGCAGCCGGCGCCGCGTGCTCTACGCCTATTCGCCCGAGATCCTGCCCAAGTCGCGCGACTGGAACGACGACCAGGTGGTGACCGGCTTCTGGTACCTGGACGAGGGCGAGAACTATACCCCGCCGCAGGACCTGGCCGATTTCCTGGCCGCGGGTGAGAAGCCCGTCTATGTCGGCTTCGGCTCGATCTTCGGGCGCGATACCGAGCGGATCACGCGGATCGTGGTGGCGGCCCTGAAGCAGGTCGGCTGCCGCGCCATCCTGGCGACCGGCTGGGGCGGCATCGCGGCGGACGAGAGCTTGAAGGACGATAAGATCTTTGTCCTCAAGGCAGCACCCCACGACTGGCTGTTCCCGCGCATGGCGATGGCCGTGCATCACGGCGGTGCCGGGACCACGGCGGCGGCGGCGCGCGCCGGCATCCCCTCGGTCATCATGCCCTTCATCACCGAACAGGCCTTCTGGTCCGACCGGCTGGAGAAGCTGGGCGCCGCGCCGAAGCACCTGAACCGGAAGACCGTCACGGCCGATGCCCTGGCCGCCGCCATCGAGCGCGCCCGCCAGCCCGACATGATCGCGGCCGCCGCGGCGCTGGGCGAGCGAATGCGGCGCGAGACCGGTGTCGCCACCGCGATCGCCCAGCTCGAGGAATGGGATCTCCTGCACTCGACCGCGCGGCCCGAACATGGCACAACCGGGCCGGTCCATCCTGCCGTCGAGGCTGCAATTGGCTGATGTCGCCGCCGTTCGTGCCACCATCGTCGCCCGCGCCAATGCGCTGGGCGGGCGGGCGCGTGCGGCCTGGTCCGGCTTCGGCCTGATCCAGCGCGGCGTCGCCCTCGGCCTCGGCGCCGGGCTCGTGCTGGCGCTCGGCAGCTTGGTGTTCGGCGGCCGCGGCACGGCCGGTCTCGGCGCAGAGGGGGAGGCGGTGCCCGTCGTCCTCGGTACCGTGGCCAAGGATCCGCTGCCGGTCTATCTCGACGGTATCGGCACCGTGCAGGCGTCGAACACCGTGCAGGTGCGCGCCCGGGTCGACGGTGAAATCGTCGAAATCGGCTTCAAGGAAGGCCAGGCGGTGAAGGCGGGCGACATCCTGGTCCGCATCGATCCCCGGCCGTTCGAGGCCAATTGGAAGCAGATGCAGGCCAATCTCGCCCGCGACCAGTCCCAGCTCTCGGACGCCCGCGCCAATCTGAGCCGCCTGATCGGCATCGGCGAATTCGCGGCCAAGAAGCAGGTCGACGGCCAGCGCGCCCTGGTCGCCCAGATGGAAGCCCTGGTCGCCGCCGACCAGGCCCAGGTCGATTATGCCAAGGCCCAGCTCGACTATACGGTGATCCGCTCGCCGATCGACGGGCGCACCGGGCTCCGCCAGGTCGACATCGGCAATATCGTCCACGCCGGGGACCAGAGCCCGCTGGTGACCGTGACCCAGGTCGACCCGATCGCCGTGCTCTTCACCCTGAACGCCGACGACCTGCCGATGATCGTCGACGGCATGAAGGCGGGCACGCTCGTGGTCTATGCCTTCGCCAAGGACAACAAGACCAAGCTCGCCGAAGGCAGCCTCGACCTCGTGGACAACCAGATCGACCAGGCGACGGCGACGGTCAAACTGAAGGCGACCTTCCCCAATCCGGACAGCCGGCTGTGGCCCGGGCAATTCGTCAACGCCAGGCTCCGCGTTTCGCTCTACGACGGGCTCTCGGTCTCGGCCAATGCGATCCAGCAGGGGCCGAACGGCGCCTATCTCTGGACCGTGGACGCCGAGGGCAAGGCCGCGATGCGCTCGGTCGTGGTGACCCGCCTGCAGGATGGCCGCGCCCTGATCGATACGAGCCTGACACCGGGCCAGAAGGTCGTGGTCGACGGCCAATACAAGCTCCAGCCGGGTGCCGCCACGGTGCCGGCTCCGCCCCAGCCCGAAGCCCCGGTCGCGGGTTCGACCGCCGCCGGCAGCTAGCCGCCGGCGCTTCGGTGCAGCCCCGATGAATATCGCCAGCCCCTTCATCCTGCGGCCGGTGGCGACCACGCTGCTGACCATCGGGATCGTGCTGCTCGGCCTGATCGGTTACCGGATGCTGCCGGTGACCTCGCTGCCGACGGTGGATTTCCCGACGATCCAGGTCACCTCGCGCCTGCCCGGCGGTTCGCCCGACGTCATGGCCTCGCTGGTGACGACGCCGCTCGAACACCAGCTCGGCCAGATTTCCGGCCTGGTCACCATGCGCTCTGTCTCGTCGTTCGGGACGAGCCAGATCACCCTGCAATTCGACCTCGGCCGCGATGTCGATGCCGCGGCGCAGGACGTGCAGGCGCAGATCAACGGCGCCTCCGGCCTGCTGCCGCTGGCCCTGATGCCGTCGCGGCCGACCTATTCCAAGGTCAATCCGGCCGATACGCCGGTGCTGATCCTGGCCATGACCTCGAACGAGCTGCCGCTCCGCGCGGTCAATGATTTCGCCGACACGGTGGTGGCGCAGAAGCTCTCCCAGGTGCCGGGCGTCGGCCTGGTGACCATCGAGGGCGGGCAGAAGGCGGCGGTGCGTATCCAGGTCAATCCGGTGGCGCTGGCCGGCCTCGGCCTCTCGCTCGACGACGTTCGGAACGCGATCAAGGGCGCCACGGTCGACAGTCCCAAGGGCGGCATCGACGGGCCCCGGCAATCGTTCCAGATCAGCGCCGACGACCAATTGCTCGACGCCGAAGCCTATCGCCGCCAGATCATCGCCCAGAAGGACGGCGCGCCGGTCCGCCTGGGCGATATCGCGACGGTGAGCGAGAGCGTCGAGAACGATCGCATGGCCGGCTGGTACGACGGCAAGCCGGCCGTGCTCCTGAATATCCAGCGCCAGCCCGGCGCCAATATCATCGAGGTGGTGGACGCCATCCACAAGCTGCTGCCGGGCCTGCGCGCCACCGTGCCGCCGGCGGTGAAGCTCGATGTCTTGAGCGACCGGACCGAGACGATCCGCGCCGCCATCGCCGACGTGCAATTCACCCTGGTGCTGTCGATCGCCCTGGTCGTCCTCGTCATGTTCCTGTTCCTGCGCCGGCTGTGGGCGACGGTCATTCCCAGCGTGACCCTGCCGGTCTCGCTGGTGGCGACCTTCGGGATTATGGCGCTGGCCGGCTTCAGCCTCGACAATCTCTCCCTGATGGCGCTCACCATCGCGACCGGCTTCGTGGTCGACGACGCCATCGTGATGATCGAGAACATCGTCCGTCACATGGAGGCGGGGGAGCGGCCGCTCCAGGCGGCGCTGAAGGGCGCGAAGCAGATCGGCTTCACCATCGTCTCGCTCACCGTCTCGCTGATTGCCGTGTTCATCCCGCTGCTCCTGATGGAAGGCGTGGTCGGGCGCCTGTTCCGGGAATTCGCCATCACGCTCTCGGCCGCGGTGGTGATCTCGGCCCTGGTCTCGCTCACCCTGACGCCGATGATGTGCGCCCATCTCCTGCCGCGCGACGAGAAGAAGAAGAAGCAGGGCCGCATCGCCGATTGGTCGGAGCGCGTGCTGGACCGGAGCCTCGCCCTCTATGAGAAGAGCCTCGGCTTCGTCATGGCGCATCAGCGGGAAACCTTGCTGGTCGCCATCGCTACCCTGGTCGCCACCATCGGCCTCTATGTCGTGGCGCCCAAGGGCTTCCTGCCCCAGCAGGACACCGGCCTCATCGTCGGCGTGACCGATGCGGCGCCCGATATTTCCTTTGCCGCCATGGCCGCCAAGCAGCAGCAGGTGGCCGACATCGTGCGCCGCGACCCGGATGTCGCCGCGGTTTCCGCCTTTGTCGGCACCGGCACGATCAACACGACCGGTAACGCCGGCCGTCTCTATATCTCCCTGAAGCCGCGGGCGGAGCGGGGCGAGACGGCGGACCGGGTGATGCGCCGCCTGAAACAGGCAACATTGGGCATCCAGGGCATCAGCCTCTACATGCAGTCGGCGCAGGAGCTGACGGTCGGCACCGTCCATGCGCGGACCCAGTATCAATATCTGCTCCAGGGCGCTTCGGCGGCCGAACTGGCGCTGTGGTCGGGCCGGCTGCTCGACGAATTGCGCCGCCGGCCCGAGGTGGCGGATGTCGCCTCCGACGCCCAGGCCGGCGGCCAGCAGGCCATGCTGACCATCGACCGCGATGCTGCGGCTCGCCTCGGCATTTCGGTCGGCGCCATCAACGACGCCCTCTACAACGCCTTCGGCCAGCGCCAGATCGCCACCCTCTATACCCAGACCAACCAGTATCATGTGATCCTGGAGGTCGCGCCCGACTTCCGCACCGATACCGGCGCCTTCCGCTTCGCCTATGTGAAGTCGGACAAGGGCGAGATGGTGCCGCTGGCGAGCTTCACCAAGGTCGAGCTGCAGGCGGCGCCGCTCGCCATCATGCATCAGGGCCTGTTCCCGGCCGTCACCCTGTCCTTCAACCTAGCCGAGGGGACCTCGCTCGGCACAGCGACCGAAGCGATCCACGAGGCGGAGGCGGCGATCGGCATGCCGTCCTCGATCAGCGCCGGCTTCGTCGGCAGTGCCGCCGAATTCGGCCGTTCGCGCGCGGCTGAAGTGCTGCTGATCCTGGCCGCGGTGGTCACCGTCTATATCGTGCTCGGCATCCTCTACGAGAGCTATATCCACCCGATCACGATCCTCTCGACCCTGCCGTCGGCCGGTGTCGGTGCCCTGCTCGGCCTCATGCTGACGGGCAAGGACCTCGACGTGATTTCGCTGATCGGCATCATCCTGCTGATCGGCATCGTGAAGAAGAATGCGATCATGATGATCGACTTCGCCCTCGATGCGCAGCGAAACGGCGGCATGAAGCCCGAAGCCGCGATCGTGCAGGCCTGCCTGTTGCGCTTCCGCCCGATCATGATGACCACCATGGCGGCCCTGCTCGGCGCTTTGCCGCTGGCGCTCGGCACCGGCACGGGGTCGGAGATCCGCTCCCCCCTCGGCATTTCGATCGTCGGCGGCTTGCTGCTCTCGCAAGCCTTGAGCCTCTATACGACGCCGGTGATCTATCTCGCCTTCGATCGTTTGCAGCGGCGGCTCGGCCTCGGCGCGGTGCCGCAGGCGGCCGAGTGATGGAGAGCAACGTCTTCATCCGCCGGCCGGTGGCGACCACGCTGGTGATGATCGGCGTCCTGCTGCTCGGCTTCACCGCCTATTTCCACCTGGCGGTGTCCTCGACCCCGATCGTCGACCTGCCGACCGTGGTGGTGCGCGCCGGCCTACCGGGGGCGAGTGCCGAGACCATGGCCGCCTCGGTCGCGACGCCGCTGGAACGCCAGATGGGCACCATCGCCGGCCTGACCGAACTCACCTCGATCAATTCGGTCGGCGGCACCACGATCGTCGCCCAATTCGACATCGGGCGGAATATCGACGCGGTGGCGCGCGACGTGCAGGCGGCGATCAATGCCGCAGCCGCCGTGCTGCCCACCGACATGCCGGCGCCGCCCTTCTATATCAAGGCCAATCCCAACGTCTTCCCGGTCATTACGCTGGCGCTGGCGAGCGACATCCTGCCCGCCTCGGAGGTCTATGACCTGGCGGACAAACTGTTGTCGCAGCGCCTGTCCCAGGTGCCCGGCGTGTCCCAGGTCTCGCTCTCGGGTGCCGATGCGACCGCGGTGCGGGTGCAGGCCGATCCCGGTGCGCTCGCCTCCCTCGGCCTCTCGCTCGAAGACCTGCGGGCGGCACTCGGTGCCATTTCGACCCTCGGTCCCAAGGGCAGTTTCGACGGGCCGGACAAGACGGTGGCGATCGCCGCCAACGACCAGCTCCACAGTGCCGAAGAGTTCCGCGCCCAGGTGATCGCCTGGCGGAACGGTGCCGCCATCCGCCTGGGCCAGGTCGCCACGGTGAGCGACGACGTCTCCAATACCAAGGTCGGCTCCTGGCTCAATGGCAAGCGCGCCGTGCTGGTCGAAGTGCGGAAGCAGCCGGGCGCCAATACGATCGAAGTGGTGGACGGCGTGCGCGCGGCGCTGGCCGAACTCCGCGGCTGGCTGCCGCCGGCAGTCGGCGTCCAGGTGGTGGCGGACCGGACAAGGGTGCTGCGCGCCGGCATCGCCGACGTGCAATTGACCATGGCGTTGTCGACCGCGCTGGTCGTCATGGTGATCGCGCTCTTCCTCCGCCGCTTCTGGGCCACCGTGATCCCGGCGGTGTCGATCCCCGTGGTGGTGGCCGGCACTTTCGCCGTGATGTATCTCCTCGATTACAGTCTCGACAATCTCTCGATCATGGCGCTGATCATCGCGATCGGCTTCATCGTCGACGATACGATCGTGATGATCGAGAACGTCTTCCGCCTGATCGAGAAGGGCGAGACGCCGATGCGGGCGGCGGCCAAGGGCACTCGGCAGATCGCCTTCACCGTGATCTCGCTGACCGTCTCGCTGCTCGCCGCCCTGATCCCGATCCTCTTCATGCCCGACGTGCTGGGCCGCTTCTTCCGCGAATTCGGCGTCACGCTGGCGGTCGCCATCGTCTTTTCCGCCCTGGTCTCGCTCAGCCTGACGCCGATGATGTGCGCCCATCTGCTCGGCCGCGAGAAGGTGGCGGAAGGGCGGCTGTCCAACCGGGTGGAGCGGGCGATCCAGCGCCTGACCGACCTCTATGCCGGCAGCCTCGATCGCGCCTTGCGCCGCCCCTGGCTCATGCTCGGCCTGGTCGGGCTGTTCATGGTCGGGGCGATGGCGCTCTTCGTCGTAGTGCCCAAGGGCTTTCTGCCGAAGCAGGATACCGGCGTGATCCGCGGCGTCACCGACGCCCCGGCCGATATTTCCTTCGAGGCGATGCGCGAACGCCAGGCGGCGGCCGTGCGTATCATCCTGTCCGATCCGGCGGTCGACAATGTCTCCTCCTTCGTCGGCACCGGGCTCTGGAACGCGCTGAAGAACGGCAATCTCACGGTGAACCTGAAGCCCTTCGGCGAACGCGACGTGACCGCGGCGCAGGTGGTCGAAAGGCTTCGGCCCAAGCTGGCGGCGCTGCCGGGGATCGATACCTATCTCTCGCCGGTCGATGATTTCGGCACCGGCGGGCGGGCCGGGCGGGCAGCCTATCAATATACGCTCTCCGGCCCCGATCTTCCCCGGCTGGAGAAATCGGTCGAGCTGGTGCGCGATGCCCTGAAGACGGTGCCGCAGGTGGCCGATGTCTCGACCGACCAGGATGCCGGCGCCCTGCAAGCCCATCTGGCGATCGACCGTGATGCGGCGGCCCGCCTCGGCGTCTCCTCGGCGGCGATTGACGCCGCGCTCTACAATGCCTTCGGCCAGCGGCAGGTCTCGACCATCTACAACGAGTTCGACCAGAACAAGGTGGTGCTCGAGGTGCGCGCAGCCGACCGGGCCGATCTCACCGCCCTCGACCGGCTCTATGTGAGTGGTGCGGGCGGCAAACAGGTGCCGCTCTCGGTCGTCACCACGCTCGATCCCGGGCAGACGCCGGTGCAGATCAACCACCAGGGCGAGATGCCGGCGATCACCATCGGCTTCAATTTGGCCCCGGGCGTGGCGCTGTCATCCGCCATGTCGGCGGTCGAAGCCAAGGTGAAGAGCCTGAACCTGCCGGCAGATGTGACCGGCTTATTCGCGGGCGACGCCAAGACGGCGCGCCGGGCCAATAGCGCCCAGGGCTGGATGCTGCTCGGCGCCATCGTGGCGATCTATATCGTGCTCGGCATGCTCTACGAGAGCTATGCCCATCCGCTGACCATTCTCTCGACCATTCCCTCGTCCGGGGTCGGCGCGCTGCTGGCCTTGCTGATCACCCGGGTCGAATTCTCGGTCATCGCGGCGATCGCCCTCGTGCTGCTGATCGGCATCGTGATGAAGAATGCGATCATGATGGTCGACTTCGCCCTGGTGGCGGAGCGAGAAGGGGGCCTCACCCCGCGGGAGGCGATCCTGCGCGCGGCCCGGCTGCGCTTCCGGCCGATCACCATGACCACGCTGGCCGCGGTCTTCGGCGCCTTGCCGCTGGCGATCGGCTTCGGCGTCGGGGCGGAGATGCGCCAGCCCCTCGGCATTTCGATCGTGGGCGGGCTGATCGCGGCGCAATTCGTGACGATCTATACGACCCCCGTGGTCTATCTCGCGGTCGACCGCATGCGCGGCCGGCGGCGCGCGCGCTTCCTGCCGACGGAAATGCCGGCGGAGTGATCATGCCCAACAGCGCCGTCCGCTTCATCCTGGTCACCATTTTCCTCGACGCCATGGGTTTCGGGATGCTGGCGCCCGTGCTGCCCCATCTGGTGGCCGAACTCTCCGGCGGCGATGCCGCCGCGGGGGCGGCCGCCTTCGGCACGATCCAGGCCGCCTATGCCGGCTGCCTGTTCCTGTTCTCGCCGCTGATCGGGCGGTTGTCGGACCGTTTCGGGCGCCGGCCGGTGATCCTGGTGGCGCTGGCCGGTGCCGCCGTCGACCAGGTGGTGGCGGCGCTGGCCGGCAGCCTGTGGCTGCTCTTCGCGGCGCGCGCGGTGGCCGGGTTGTGCGGCGGCAGCGCGGCGACCGCGGCGGCCTATGTCGCCGACGTGACCCCGGCGGAAAAGCGCGGTACCGCCTTTGCCGTGGCGGGGGCGGTCTTCGGCATCGGCTTCGTCTCGGGGCCGGCGATCGGCGGCCTGCTCGGCGATCTCGGGCCGCGGGTGCCCTTCTGGGCGGCGGCCGGGCTGACCGCGGCCAATTTCCTCTATGGTCTCTTCGTCTTGCCGGAGAGCCTGGGGCGTGAGCGGCGGAAGCCGCTGGATATCCACGCTCTCAATCCCTTCGCCGGGCTCCTGGCCTGGCGCCGCTCGCGGGTGGTGGCCGGGCTGTTCGGCGCGGTCTTTCTGTTCATGCTGGCGCAATCGGGGTTGCAGGCGACCTGGGTGCTGTTCACCGATGTGGCGCTGGGCTGGGGGCCGCGGGAGGTCGGCGTCTCGCTCGGCGCCCTCGGCGTCGTCGCCATCCTGGCCCAGGCCTTGGTCGGGCCGAAGCTGATCGGCCGTTTCGGGCCGCGCCCGATATTGCTGGCCGGGCTCGGCGCCACCGTCTTGTTCTGCCTGGCGCTCGCCTTCGTCAGGGCGGATTGGCAGCTCTACGCGACCCTGGTCTTCGTGCCGCTGGCCATGGCGAGCGGGCCGGCGGCCCAGGCCGTACTCTCGACCGGGGTCGAGGCGACGGAACAGGGCTTGCTCCAGGGCACGATCTCGGGCGTGACCGGGCTCGCCTCGGTCTTCGGGCCGCCCATCGGGGCCTGGACCTTCGGCCATTTCGCGAGCCCGGGGCCGCTGCACTTCCCCGGCGCCGCCTTCCTGCTGGCGGCGCTGCTGGCGCTCGCCGCCTTGGGCGTCGCCGCCCGGGCGGTCAGCCGGCCTGGCGGAGCGGCGCGCCCATCCGTTCCGTGATGCGGTCGGCGACGAAGCCGGCATCGCGGGCGATGCCTGAGAAACGCCCGGATCCCCAGGTATAGAGCCAGGGCAGGCCGAGGAAATAGAGACCGGGCACGGCGCTCACCCCGCGCTTGTGGGTCGGATAGCCGCGGCCGTCGAAACAGGGCATCCCGAGCCACGAGAAGTCCGACCTGAAACCGGTGGCCCAGATCACGCTGGTGACATTCTCGGCCGCGAGATCGAGATCGAGGCCCGGATCGTCCGGCTGCCAGCAGGGCACATAGGGCGGCTCCACCGGCGCTTCGATGCCCTTGGCGGCGATATAGGCGTCGACCCCCTCGCGGATCCGGACATAGGTGGCGTCGGCCGCGTCGAGATTGGCGGCGAGGTCGTCGGCGAAGCTGACGTGGCCGCCGTCGATCCCTTTCAGGCGGCCGTGCAGCTTCATGCCCTGAAGGGCGAATTTGCGGAGGTCGATTTCGCGCCCGCCGTCGCGCCCGGTCATATAGTGATTGGCCTTGCCGCGTACCTTCTCGCCCTGGGGGTGCTGGTCGACGGGCATATCGTAATGGCCCATGTCGTGCTGCCATTCGACGACGTCGCGGCCGCGATATTGGCGCGGCGCGCGCGGGGCGGAGCCGGTGGCGAGATGGACCTTGCGGCCTTCGAGATGCAGGTCCTCGGCGATCTGGCAGCCCGACTGGCCGGAACCGACGACCAGCACGGCGCCCGGCGGCAGGGCGGCGGCGCTGCGATAGCGCGAGGAATGGACCTGCACGATCGGTGACGGCAGGCGTTCCCCGGCGCGCGGGATATTGGGGATGTGGTAGCCGCCGACCGCGACCACGACCTGGTCGGCCGTGTAGGCGCCGTCCGTCGTCTCGACCAGGAAACGCCCGTCGTCCCGCCGGGTCAGCGCGGTGACCGCGACACCTTCCTTGAGCGGCGGCTGGACGAGATCGATATAGGCGTTCAGATAGCCCAGAATCTCGTCCTTCTTCATGAAGCCGAAGGGATCGTTGCCGGGGTAGGGAAAGCCCGGGAGCTGGCACTGCCAATTGGGTGTGACCAGGCAGAAATTATCCCAGCGCTCGGTCGCCCAGGCGTGACCCCGGCGGTTCTTTTCGAACAGCAGATGGTCGATGCCACGGGCCTTCAGATAGTAGGAGATCGAGAGGGCGGCCTGGCCGCCGCCGACGACGAGAACGGGATAATGGGGCAGGGTGGCGTTCATGGTCTTGATCCTTCAGGGCTCGATGCCTTCGACCGTGACCACGGCCTCCGGTGTGTCGGTGTAACGTTTGGCGGCTTCTTCGATGCGGGCGAGCTGGCCCAGCGCCCGCGAGCACGGCATGCCGTAGCGGGCGCGGACGCGTTCGCTGGCAGCACCCAGGCCGGCACGGCTGCGCTCCAGGAATTCGGCCAGGGGATAGCGGGCGCCGGCTTTGAGATAGTCGGCGATCGCGGTCGAGGGCGAATAGCAGGTCTCCCGCTCGCCATCGGGCCAGCGGAGCTTGAACCACATCTCAGGCATGGGCGTGGCCTCCCGGGCCGGTCGAAGGGCCGCAGCCGATCAGCGGCTGCTCGGCGAAATCCCAGAAGGTGACGGACTGACGTCCGTCGGCGAGGGTGAGGCGGCGGCTGGCGTCGCAGGTGCCGATGGCGGCGCAGGCGATGCCGCGGGCGGCGAAGGCGGCGATCGCGGCGCCTGCGTTGCCGGGCTTGGTGGCGAGCAGGAAGCCGTAGCTCGGGAAGGCGGTCAGCCAGCGCTCGAGCGCCATGCCCTCGGGCCTGGGCACCTTGGTGACGTCGAGGGTGGCACCGATGCCCGAACATTCGAGCAGCATGAGGGCGGTGCCGACGGTGCCGGCCATGGAAATATCCTTGGCGGCATGGGCGAGGCCGGATTCGGCCAGTTGCGGCAGGATTTCGATGTCGGCGCGCAGCCGGGCGGGCGGGCTGCCGCTCGAGGCGTCCCAGAAGGGATGGGGATCGCGGAAACCGCCGCGCAGGTCGATCGCCGCCAGGAGAACATCGCCCGGCTCGGCATCGAAGGAGGTCAGCAATGTCTTGGCCCGGCCGAGCACGGCGACCGAGAGCTGTTCGCCGCCGGGGTTCCGGGTGTTGGAATGGCCGCCCACGATGGGCACGCCATAGGCGGCGCTGCCGGCGGCGAGCCCGTTCAGGATCGGCCCGGCCGAGGCGGCGTCCCGGCTCCACAGGGCGTCGACCACGGCGATCGGCCGCCCGCCCATGGCCGCGATGTCGGAAACATTGACCATGACGCCGCAATAGCCGGCGAACCAGGGCAGGGCGGCGACGAAATCGGCCATGAAGCCTTCGATGGCGAAGAGCAGGTAACCGTCGCCGTCCGGAATGGCGGCGCAATCGTCGCCCACCGCGACCGGGGCGGCGCCGAGCCCGAGGCCGGCCATCACCGCGTCGATGTCGCGCTTGTGGCCGAGGCCGCGGGCGGCGGCCAGGTGGCGGGCGAGTTCGGGGAGGTTCACCGCTCCCTCCGGATCAACACGGTGAAGCCGCGCGGGCCCTCGGCAAAGGGCGGGTAATGGGCGAGGTCGGCTTCCATGAAATGATGGGGCAGGCCGTGGCAGGTCTCTTCCGCCAGGGTCGCCCAATGCAGGCGGTGGAACAGGGGCGCGTTCTGGGCCTGGACATGGGCGGTGAAGCGGCTGCAACCGCGCGCCGTGGCCGAAGAAACGGCGAGGCGGATCAAGGCGGTGCCGAGGGCGCCCAGCCGGCGCCAAGCGGGCTCGACGGCGAGGCGCGAGCCGGCCCATTGCCCCGGCGCATCCTCGTGGATGCGCACGGTGCCGACCACCTGGTCGGCGACGCCGAAGATCGGGGCGAGCGCCACCAGGGTGATGGCGCGCGCATCCGTCTCGTCCCGGTCGTGCCCCGTGAAGACCTTCTGCTCGCGGCAGAAGACCTGGCGGCGGAGCGCCATGGCATCCTCCACCTCCCAGGCTTCGGTGGCGAATTTCACCCGCGCCTCGCCGGCGACATAGGGCAGGACCGGTTCGAGCAGCATGGGCCTAGTCCTCGAAGGCGGAGAGGGCGGAACAGGCGCCGCATTTGCCGCAGCCCGCCTTGATCTCGGCGGAACGAAGCCCGCCCGCTTTCAGCATGGCGCCGAGGGGGGCCAGCAACTCGCGCATGAAGGCGGGCGAGGGGGCCGGGTGGTCTTCGAGCGGCGTGCCCGAGATCGGCACGAAGGGCACCACGAAGGGATAGACGCCGATCTCGATCAGCCGGGCCGAAAGGTCGAGGATCTCTTCCTTGCTGTCGCCGAGGCCGGCCAGGATATAGGTCGAGACCTGGCCCCGGCCGAATACCGGCACCGCGGCCCGGAAGGCGTCGAGATAGCGCGTCACCGGGACCTGCGCCTTGCCCGGCATGATCTGGCGGCGCAGCTCCTCGCCGACCACTTCGAGATGCATGCCGAGGGCGTCGACCCCGGCCGCCTTCAGGCGGGCGAACCAGGCATCGTCGTCCGGCGGCTCGCATTGGGCCTGGATCGGCAGCTCGACCGCGGCCTTTACGGCGAAGGCGCAGTCGGCCAGCACGGCGGCGCCGCGGTCGGCCCCGGCGGGCGTGCCCGTGGTCATGACCATGTGCTTCACGCCGTCCAGCAGCACGGCGGCGCGGGCGACTTCGGCCAGTTGCGCCGGGCTCTTTTCCGCGATGGTGCGGCCGGCGGCGAGGGATTGGCCGATCGAGCAGAACTGGCAGGATTTGGTTCGGCTCTGATAGCGGATGCAGGTCTGTAACACGGTGGTCGCCAGCACGTCGCGGCCGTGCAGCGTGGCGATCTTGGAATAGGGGATGCCGTCCAGCGTCTGCAAGGCATAGAAGCGCGGCTGAAACGGGAAGCTGACCTCGCCCACGGCGACGCCATCCCTTGTAATTACAGACATTCCATCCGCACCCGGCCGCTCGGCGACATAGGGCGAGGCGAAGGCGGCGGCGGTATGGACCGGCACCATGACGGTGCGGCCGTCCACGGTCATGGCCTTGTGGTCCGAAGGCCCGGCGCCGCCACGGCGGGACGGCGCGCCGGCGATCGGGTCAGCCAGCCGTACCCCGAAAGACTGCAACTCGGTAATCAGCGTTTGCGACGTCGTCGGTTTCATCGGTGCTGCTCCCAGGCAGGAGGGAACCCGGAACGGGGGCGGAAAGGGCCGGGACGGTCATCCGGGCCGGCCGGTTGTCGATGTGGAGGGAGAGGAGATCGGGCCGGGCGTAATGGCCGACCGAGTCCATCATCCGCTTCCGCTTCAGGATCAGGCCCATGTCGAGGTCGGCGATCAGGACGCCTTCGCCTTCCGTCAGCGGCGGCGCCAGATGCTTGCCCTCGGGCGAGACGATCGCCGTGCAGCAACCCCCGCGCAGGCCCTTCTGCAGGGCGGGCTCGGGGGCGATCTTGGCGATCTGATCCTCGGTCAGCCAGCCGGTGGCATTGACCACGAAACAGCCGGATTCGAGGGCGTGATGGCGGATCGTCACCTCCATCTGCTCGCCGAAGATGGGGCCGACCATGGAGCCCGGAAACTGGCTCGCATGGATCTCTTCGTGCTGGGCCATCAGGGCATAGCGGGCCAGCGGGTTGTAATGCTCCCAGCAGGCGAGCGCGCCGACCCGGCCGACCGCGGTTTCGACCACCACGAGGCCGCTACCGTCGCCCTGACCCCAGATCATGCGCTCGTGATAGGTCGGCGTGATCTTGCGGCGTTTCAGCACCATCTCGCCGTCGGCGTCGAAGATCAGTTGGGCGTTGTAGAGCGAGCCGTGGTCGCGCTCGTTCACCCCCAGCACGACCACGATCCGATGGGCGGCGGCGGTGGCCGCCACCGCCTGGGTCACCGGGCCGGGCACCTGTACCGCGTGATGATACAGGCGCAGGTGTTCCGGCCCCGTGGCCATGGGCGGATGGACGAAGGAGAAATAGGGGTAATAGGGCACGAAGGTTTCGGGGAAGACGACGAATTGCGCCCCCTTGCCCGCGGCCTCGGCGATCGCGTTGCAGACCCGCTCGACCGTCTGCTCGGGCCGGTCGAGATCGGGCGCGATCTGCACCGCCGCCGCCCGCACCTGTCCATCCGCCGCCATGGTCAGAGCGTCCAGGTGTTGACGATGAAGGCGTTGTCGCGGCGATGGAGCAGAATGAGGTCCATCACGTCGAGCGGGTTGATCGGCCGGATGCCCGGGATCAGCGACGGTTCGCCGTGGCCGTAGAGCGCCTGGAGTGCGAAGCGGCAGGCATAGACCTTGCCGCCCTCGCCCATGAATTTGACGATCTGGTTGTTCATCGCGAGATGGCCGGGGAAGGCCTCGTCGCCCAGGGTCGGGAAGCCGCGCTGGACGCCCAGCGTCACACCCGGGCCATAGAGCAGGACCGAGGTCTCGAAGCCCTTGCGCAGGAGGCGGGTCGCCTGCAGCAAGTTGACGAGGC
>JAYSCC010000006.1:0-3187 GCA_041915065.1 Zavarzinia sp. | reverse complement strand
GGGCTTTCTCCCCGGGCTTGGCCTTCACGTCCTCGAATACCTTCTCTTCGTAGTCGACGAAGAAGTCGCCCTTGGCATGGGCCGGCGTGGATACTTGAGGCATTACATCTCTCCCGTTTGCCGTGGTCGATCACCGCTTGGTGTCGGGTCTGGAATTGCAAACGGTGTGCCAGTCAAGTTTCTGCACAAATGCCGATCAGATTCGCCGTGATGCAGTCAATGAATGCGGTCAATGATGCAATTTCACGACAATGTCTCGTGCTCGCTCTTTGGGCGCTGCTTCACGCTTGAGCAGCACTTTGCATTGTTTTTCATCATTCTTGAAAGCATTCGAGAGACAGGTGCGAGGCCCGCGGGGTTGCTGAAATCCGTCGCGGCACTGGAAAACCCGGGCGCTGCCTGGGGAATTCCCGCCTGCCGCGGTGCAGCGCGGTCCGCTTGCGAAGACCCGGGACCGGGCGTTTAATAGTGGGGACAGGACACCGCACCGCCGGTTGCCACCGGGCGGGCTGGGGCTCTTGCACTGACTCTCGCATGCAGTCAATTGATGGCAAATCGCTTGATTGAATGCATTCAATGGCAACAGGTCGAGGAATGCCCCGCAAGCTGGTCGGCTGGATCCCGCATATCGGCAAGACGACGCGCCCCCACTACATCGCCATCGCCGACGCGATCGAGACGGACATGCGGGCCGGCCGGCTGGCGCCCAACGACCGGCTGCCGCCGCAGCGCGTGCTGGCGGCCCAGCTCGGGCTCAATTTCACCACCGTCGCCCGCGCCTATGTCGAGGCGCAGCGCCGTGGCCTGATCGAATCCAAGGTCGGCGCCGGTTCCTATGTGCGGACCATCGTGCCGGTGGCGGCACCGCGACCGGCACGGCCGATCGACATCGTCGACTTGACCATGAACCTGCCGCCCGATCCGCAGGACCCGGCCTTGATCGAGCGCATGCGCCGGGGCCTGGCCGAGGTCGGCGCCGACTTGACCGCGCTCCTGCGCTACCAGGGTTTCGGCGGCACGCCGCAGGACAAGGAGGCGGCAGTCGCCTGGCTGGCGCGCCATCGGCTCGAGGTGACGCCGGATCGCCTGCTGATCTGCCCGGGCGCCCATTCGGCGCTGCTGGCGATCCTGTCGACCATCGCGCGCGCGGGCGACACCATCGCCTGCGAGGATCTGACCTATCCCGGCGCCCGGGCGATCTCGGCCCAGCTCGGGCTCAATCTGGTCGGCCTGCCGATGGATGCCGAGGGTATCTCGGCCGAAGCCTTCGAGGAGCTGTGCCGGCGCCAGCCGCCCAAGGCGCTCTACTGTAATCCGACCCTGCTCAACCCGACCTCGGCGACCATTTCGCTGCGCCGCCGCCATGCCCTGATCGCGACCGCACGACGCTTCGGCGTGAAGATCGTCGAGGACGACGCCTATGGCTGCGTGCCGGTGGCGCCGCCGCCCGCCTTCGCGGCCCTGGCGCCCGAGATCACCTATTACGTCCAGGGCCTGGCCAAAAGCCTGGGCGCCGGGCTCCGCGTCGCCTATCTGGTGGCGCCGGATGTGCGCAGTGTCTGGCCGCTGGCCTCTGCGCTGCGCGCGGCGACGGTGATGGCCTCGCCCATCACGGTCGCGCTGGCCACCCACTGGATCGCCAACGGCACGGCGGAAGACATGCTGGCGGCGATACGCACAGAATCACGGGCGCGCCAGGCGCTGGCGCGGGAGATTCTGCCGGCCGGCAGCTATCTGGGCGATTCCGAAGGCTTCCACGTCTGGGTCGAGCTGCCGCCGCCCTGGAGCCGGGCTGCTTTCGCCGGCCAGATGCGCCATTCGGGGATCGGTGTCGTCGGTTCCGACGCCTTCGCGGTGTCGCGCGCAGCGCCGGAAGCCGTGCGCGTCTGTCTGGGCGGCACGGTCGACCGCGAGGGTGTGCGCCGGGCGCTCGAATTCGTCGCCGATGCGATGAATCACCCGGCGCCGGCGGCGACCGCCAGCGTCATCTGAAGCAGGAGCGGCGAGGGCGCTGCCCCGCACGCCTTCAGGCGAGCGCGGGGACGGGCGATTCGAAGCCCGGTGTGCCGATGTTGACCGGCAGGCCCAGCAGGTAGTTGCGCATGCGGTCGCGGCAGAGGTCGGTCGGCGCGATCAGGGTGCGGCGGCGGTCCGACGGATCGGGCCGCTTCTGCAACCAGCCGGTCGAAACCAGCTCGTCGATCTTGCGCATCGCCGTGGTCGAAGGCAGCGTCGTCGCGTGGCAGGCGCTGGTCACCGAGACCACCCGGTGCAGCAGCGACTGTTCGATCAGATAGAGCAGGATTTCCCAGTTAGCGTCGCCGTCGACGCAGCTCGGCAGCAGCTTGTCGCGGAACCGGCGGGCGGCCTGCAGCGCCTTGATCCGGTGCAGCATCTCGCTCTCTTCCGGGGCCTGGCCGGGCAGGGCGCGCGGCGGATTGACCACCAGGCGATGGACCGGCTGCGGCGCCGGCTGGGCCGAGGTCGGCACCACGGTCGGGCGGAGGCCGGGGGCCGGCGGTGTCGGCACCGCCTCGCGCGACAGGCGCACGGCGGCGTTTTCGATCGTCGAGGTCAGTTCCTTGGCCTTGGCCAGGGTCTCGGCGAGCTGAGCCGACAGGTCGCGATCGTTCGGCTTGACGTCGCGGCGCTGGTCGAGCGCATCGGAAGCGCGGTGAATCGCGGCGACGAGCTGGTCGAGATCGACCGGCTTCACCAGGAAGTCGAGCACGCCGAGCTTCAGCGCGTTGATGGCGCGGTCGAGATCGGCGAAGGCGGAAAACAGGATCGTCTCGAACACGCGCGGTGCGCCGCCGAAATGGCGCAGCTCCCGCACCAGGTCGAGGCCGGACAGGCCCGGCATCTGCATGTCGGTGACCAGCAGGAACGGCTCGCCTTCGCCCAGCATGGCCTGCAAGGCATCCTCGGGGATGGAGAAGGCATGGACCACGAAGCCCTTGAGCTTCAGGAAATCCCCCACTTCCTCGACAATCGAGGCGTCGTCGTCGATCACGTAGATAGGCGTTGCAATTGCCTGCGAACGATTCTGACCCGGTGTCATTGGCGAACCCACCTCCCCCAACTGGGCGGACATGCAACCTTTATGCTTGAATACAAGCGGAATGGAAGCGAATTCAACCACCCTCGCTATACCGGCGCACCGCCTGGCGCCAATGGGTCTGGTTTA
>JAYSCC010000005.1:0-22146 GCA_041915065.1 Zavarzinia sp. | reverse complement strand
GTCGTCGGCCATCGCCACTTCGACCGTCCAATCCTGGTTGGCGGCGGCCAGCAGGCGGGCGCCGCGATCGCCGTCGAGCGCCGCCATGGCGGGAAAGAAGCGCCGCGCCCAGAGTAGCGGATTGCCCCAGCGCCCCCCCACCGTGGGCACCGCGATCGCCCGCCCCTCGTCCGGCGCGAAGGCGGCGGCGAGGCGGGCCAGATGCCCGGCGGTGACGCGCGGCATGTCGCCCAGCATGACAAAGGCGCCGTCGATCTCCGCCCCGAGCGCCGAAACCCCGGCGCGGAGCGAGGACGACAGGCCCTCGGCATAATCGGGATTATGCACCGTGGTGACCGCGCGGCCGGCCAGCAGCGGCGCCACCTTGTCGGCATGGTGCCCGGTGACCACCACGACGGGATCGAGCCCGGCCGCCAGCGCCGCGTCGACGGCATGGAGCAGCAGGGGCTTGCCCGCGAGTTCCAGCGTCAGCTTGTTGGCCTCTGCCATGCGCGACGAACGCCCGGCCGCCAGCACCAGGGCGCCCAGGCGCGGTGCCCGCGGCGGCAGCGCTGCTGGGCAATCGTTGCGGCGGGCGCGGATCGCAGTTTCCTTCAGGAGCCCGCCGACGCCCATCCCGGCGAGTGCCGCGCCGTCGACCGGAACGCCCGCGGCGAGCCTTCGCAGCACGAAGTCGAAACCGTTGAGCTTCAGGTTGCGGGCGCAGCCCGGCACGCCGATCACCGGCCGGCCGCGCAGCGCGCCGAGGAGCAGGAGATTGCCGGGATCGACCGGCATGCCGAAGCGCAGCACCTCGCCCCCCGCCGCGACCAGGGCGGCCGGGATATGGTCGGCCCGGTCGATCACGGCATGGGCGCCCGCTATCAGCAGGAGGTCGGCCGGTGCCGCGGCACGGATCGCCGCCGCGATCGCCGCCGGCCGATGCTCGACCACCATGCAGTCGCCGATCATGCCGCCCACCGCGGCCATACGCGCCTTCATCGCGGCCATGGTCTTGTCGACCACCGACTCCTTGGTCGCCCCGTCGCGGCTGACGATCAGGGCGGCGCTCAGCGGCCGGAAGGGATCGACCGCCACTGCCCGCCCGTTGCCCGCCGCCGCCAGGGCCCGTTCGACCAGGGGCCTTGGCACGGCGAAGGGCATGACCTTCACGGTCGCCAGCATCTGGCGCGCCTCGACCATCTCGTCGGGCGCCAGGGTGGCGACGGTGATCGCCTCGTCGACCGCATTGATGGCGGCGATACGGCCGGCGTCGACGGCGATCAGGCCCGGCGCCTCGGCATAGAGATTGGCGCGGCCGGTGAAGGCGGCGGTGGCCAGAGCCCCCGGGCCGCAGATCGCGGCGGCGAGGCGGTGGGCTACCTCGTCCTCCGGCACGTCATCGGCTTCCAGGCGGGCGACGAAGACGGGCTCCGGCCGCTCCGTCGCCAACAAGGCAGCATCGGCGGCGGAGAGCAGGCGGCCCTTCTTCCATGCCTGGCCGGCGACGATCCGGCTATGCGCCAGGATGGCGCCCTCGACCTCGGCGGGGGGCAGGGCGGCGAAGATCATGGCAGGCTCCCGTTCAGGACGGCGGTCACCTGGGCCAGGATGGCGACGGCGATCTGGCCCGGACTGCGCGCCCCGATGTCGAGCCCGACCGGGCCGTGGATGCGGGACAAGGCGGCCGCGTCAAAACCCGCCTCGGCCAAGCGGCGCAGCCTTCCGGCGTGGGTCCGGCCGGAGCCGAGGGCGCCGATATAGAAGACCGGCGACGACAGGGCGGCGTGCAGCGCGACGTCGTCGATCTTGGGATCATGGGTCAGGGTGACCAGCGCCGTCCGCCCGTCGAGGGCGAGGCCGGGCAGCACCTCGTCCGGCCAGCCGGTCGCAAGCGTGGCCCCGGCGAAACGCTCCACCCTGGCGAAGGCGCGCCTGGGATCGACGATGGTGACGGCGAAACCGGCCAGCGCCGCCATCGGGGCCAAGGCTTCCGCGATATGGACGGCACCGATGAGCACGAGGCGCAGCGGCGGCGTGAAGGGGTTCAGGAAATGCCGGCCGTCCGCGCTCAGGGTGGCGCGATCGGTCGCGATCACCGCGGCCGCCGCGGCGTCGCCTTCGGGGTAACGCAGCGCGTGGTGCCCGGTTTCGAGGTCGGTATCGAAGACGGCGGCGCGCTTCTCGGCCAGCGCCTTGCGCAGGTCCTCGAATTCGCCGCCCGCCGGCAGGGGTTCGACCAACACGCGGATGCGCCCGCCACAGGCGAGGCCGACGGCCCAGGCGTCGGCATCGGCGACACCGAATTCGAGCATGCGGTGGCGGCCCTCGTCCATGCTCTCCAGCGCCGCCTCGATCACCGCGCGTTCGACGCAGCCGCCGGAGACGGAGCCGACGAAATTGCCGGTCCGATCCGCCGCCAGCAGGCTGCCGGCCGGCCGCGGTGCCGAGCCCCAGGTCTCGATCACCGTGGCCAGTGCGGCGGTCCCGTCGCGGCCGGCCCAGCGGGCCGCCTGGTCGAGGATCGCGTCGTGTTCCATCGCGGGCTCCGCTCAGGCGACCGGGTTGCCGCTCGGCGTCTGGCCGCCGCCGAACAGGCGCTTGAAGAAGCGGAAGATGGCGCGGAAGACGCGGATCACCACCCATTGCCTGGCTTCGCGTTCGGCGATGATGTCCGCGGTCGGCGGTGCCACCATGTCGCCGAGCTTCATGAAGAAGTCGTCGGCCAGTTTCTTCGCCGTGACGTCGATCAGGCGGGCGCCGAGCTGGGCGAGCTTGCCGCTCACCTCCGCGGTCACCGTGTAATGCAGGATAGTCTGCTTGCCGGCCGGCTCCAGGCGGACCTTGGCGGTGCCCTTGGCCTGGCCGTTGGAGCCGCCGTTGCCTTCGCCCTTGATCGTGTAGCCGCGGGGCGGATCGATGTCGGAGAAGCTGACATTGCCCTTGAAGGAAGCCTTCACCGGGCCGACGCGGAGTGTCACCAGGGCTTCCATCGTGGTGTCGCTGGTCTTGGCGATCTGCTCGCAGCCGGGAATGCAGGCCTTCAGCACCTCGACGTCGTTCAGTGCCGCCCACAGCTTGGCCGGCGGGGCGTTGACGCGCTGCGATCCGTTCATTTCCATGTCAGGCGTTTCCTTTCGTTATTCGGGTGCGGGCTTTGCGCCCTTGCGGCGGTGGGAGACGATTTCGGCGAGGATCGAAAGCGCGATCTCCTCCGGCGTGATGGCGCCGATGTCGAGGCCGGCCGGCGCCTTCACTGCGGCCAGGCGCTCCTCGGCGACGCCTTCGCCGCGCAGATCCTCGATCAGCGAGGCGATCTTGCGGCGCGAGCCGACGAAGGCGACATAGGCGGACTCGCCCATGATCGCGGCCTTCAAGGCGGTCAGGTCGCCCGTGCTCTGGGTCGAGACGACGACGTAACGGGGGCCGGCCGGTGCCGGCAGGGCGAAGCCGTCGATCACCTGGTCGGCCCCGGCGAAATCGCCGTGATATTTGACCGGTGCCGCCGCGGTGACGCGGAAGCCGAATTTGCCGGCGAGGCCGACCAGCGCCGAGGCGACCGGCGAAGTGCCGAGCACCACCAGTTCCGGGCGCGGCAGCACCGGCTCGACGAAGATATAGAGGGTGCCCTGGCTCGGGCATTTGTTGCGTGCGTAACGCACACCATCCCTGGTGTCGCCGGCATGGACGCCGATCTCGTCCAGCATTTCCTCGGGCTGGACCGAGATCAGGCGGGGCCAGCCGTCGGCGAGGGAGTCGCGGACCGCGGTCAAGGTGGCGCCACGGGCACAGCCGCCGCCGATCCAGCCGGCGACCACGGTACCGTCGCCGAGAATCAGCGCCTTGGCGCCCGCCTTAGCCGAGGTGACCGAGAGGGTGCGCACCACGGTCGCGACAGCGAAGGGGGTTTCCTTGGCCTGGAGGTCGGGGATCAGGTTGAAGACGTCGCGGGGGGTCATCGCAGCGCCTCCTAGAGCTTGGCCAGATAGGGTTCGAGGGCTTCCAGGCTCTCGAGGTTGTGGGCCGGCGCGAAGAGGTCGAGATGGGGCAGCGCCGCCTTCATGCCGGCCGCCACCGGGGCATAGTCGCGCCAGCCCATCATCGGGTTGAGCCAGGCGATCCGCCGCGCCCGCCGGCGCAGGGCCGCCATCTCGCGCCCCAGGCGCTCCGCCTCGCCGGTGTCGTAGCCGTCGGAGACGATGAGAACGGCGGTCCTGGAATGGACGACACGGCAGGCGTGCCAGCGGTTGAAGGCGGCCAGGCAGTCACCGATCCGGGTTCCGCCGCCAACCCCTTCGGTCATCAGGCCGAGGCGTTCGACGGCACGCGCGGGATCACGCTCGCGCATGGCGTCGGTGATGTCGACCAGGCGGGTGTGGAAGAGGAAGGCGGAAGCCTGCCGGAAACCTTCGAGGACGCCGTGGATGAAGCGGACGAAGAGCGCCACATAGGGGCTCATGGAACCCGAAGCATCCAGCAGGATGACCAGCTTCAGGGGCTTCGGCCGGCGCCGGCGGAAGGCGAGCTCGACCGGCACGCCGCCCCGCCCGACGCTGCGGTGAAGGGTGCGGCGGAGGTCGACGCGGGGCCCGCCGCGGGCGATCTCCATCCGCCGGGTCAGGCGGACATGCATGGCGGCGGCGAGGCGGCGCGCCAGCTCCTGCACCCTCGCCTGTTCGGCGGGATCGAGGATGTGGCGGAAATCGGTGCGCGCCAGCTTCTCGCGGGCGGAGGCGCCGCCCTTTTCCTGGCCGCCCTCGGGCAAGTCCTCGTCGCCCTCTTCGGCGGTCTGGCGCTCGGTCTTCAGGATCGGGCCGTCCGCCCCCTCCTCGCCCCTGTCGGCGAGCACGGGGGATTTGGCCGGGCCTTGTTTCTGCTTCCGCGGATCGGCCACCTTGGCGCCTTCGCGGAGGTGGCGCTCGAACCAATAGGCATCGAAGAGCGGGCCGAATTTCTCGAAATCGGCCCGGCGCGAGGCGAGCAGGGCGCGCAACCCGGCGCGTGCCACAGCCGGCCGGTCGAGGCCCGGGTCGGCGAGCAGGCGCAGCGCATCGGCGCTCTCCGCCAGGCCGACGGCGAAGCCGTTGTCGCGCAGCACGCGGACGAAGCCGGCGAAGCGGTGGCGAAGTGCGGCGCCCGGTTCGGGCATTGCGGTGGCCATCTCAGGCGACCTTGTGGACGAGGCGGGCGACCACCTCGGGCACGATGGCGGCGCGGTCCTCATGGGTCTTGAGGACGGTGACCAGGAGGTCGTAGACCGCATCGGGATCGCGCGAGAGATCGTGGAGGCCGAGGCCGGTGAGCGCCGCGACGAAATCCAGCGTCTCGGCGACACCGGGCAGCTTGCGCAGGTCTTCCTTGCGGATCGCGGCGACGAAGCGGGCGACCTGCTGGGCCAGCGCGGCGTCCACCCCGGGCAGGCGCGCCTTGACGATCGCCGCCTCGCGGTCGATGTCCGGGAAATCGACGAAATGATAGAGGCAGCGGCGGCGCAGCGCGTCCGACAGCTCGCGCGTGCCGTTCGAGGTCAGCACGACGCGGGGCAGCGTCTTCGCCTTCACGGTGCCGAGTTCGGGAATGGTGACCTGGAAATCGGCCAGCAGTTCGAGGAGGAACGCCTCGAATTCCTCGTCCGCGCGGTCGACCTCGTCGATCAGCAGGACGGCCGGGGTCTCCGAGCGGATCGCCGCGAGCAGGGGCCGTTCCAGCAGGTAGGCTTCGGAAAAGATCTGCGCCTCCGCTTCGGCGGCGGATTCCCCCGAAGCTTCGCGCGCCTTGAGCGCCAGGATCTGGCGCTGGTAGTTCCATTCGTAGAGCGCCGCGTTCTGATCCAGGCCCTCATAGCACTGGAGCCGGATCAGGCGGGCGCCGTGAACCTCGGCCAGGGCGAGCGCCACCGCCGTCTTGCCGACGCCGGCCGCCCCTTCGAGCAGCAGGGGCCGGCCGAGCAGATCCATCAGCCAGAGCGCGGTCGCCAGGTCGCGGTCGGCGACATAGCCGGCCCGGGCGAGACGTTCGGCGATGATGGTGCGATCGGTCATGGTCTTCTCGAATTTCGGGCGCCCGGATCACAGAGCATGGGGCACCGAAGCAGGCGGTAAGCACCTGCTTCGGCCGTGCGGAGCGGGGGCGGCGGAGGGATGCGCCGGCCGCCCCCCCCGCCTCACTTGTGCAATCCCAGGCGTTCCGCCGCCTGCCAGATCCGCCAATAGTCGTGCGGCATGTCGATATGGCTGGAGCCCATGAAGGAGAAGGCGTCGTTCACCGCGTTGGAGAAGCAGGGCACGCCGCCGACATGCGGGCTCTCGCCCACCCCCTTGGCGCCGATCGGGTGGTGCGGCGAGGGGGTCACGGTATAGTCCGTCTCCCAATGCGGGGCCTCGACCGCGGTCGGCACGAAGAAGTCCATGAAGGATGCCCCCATGACGTTGCCGTGGTCGTCGTAGCGGATCTCCTGGCCCATGGCGACGGCGAAGGCTTCGGTCAAGCCACCGTGGACCTGGCCTTCGATCACCATCGGATTGATCCGCGTGCCGCAGTCGTCGAGCGCATAGAAGCGCCGGACCTTGAACACGCCGGTGTCGACGTCGATGTCCATCACGCAGAAATAGGCGCCGAAGGGATAGGTCAGGTTGGGCGGGTCGTAGTAGTTCACCGCCTCGAGACCCGGTTCCAGCCCCGGCACCGCCTGGTGATAGGCGGTCCAGGCGATCTCCTTCATCGACTTGCGGCGTTCCGGCAGGCCCTTGACCGCGAAACCGTCGACATCCCATTCGAGGTCGTCGTGATGGACTTCCAGGAGATGGGCGGCGATCAGTTGCGCCTTGGCCCTGATCTTGCGGGCAGCAACGGCGGTCGCGGCCGCCGCGGTCGGCGTCGAACGCGAGCCATAGGTGCCGAGACCGTAGGGCGCGGTATCGGTATTGCCTTCCTCGATCGTGATGTCGTCGGCCGGAATGCCGAGTTCGGTCGCCAGGATCTGGGCATAGGTCGTTTCGTGACCCTGGCCCTGGCTCTTGGTGCCCATGCGCGCGATCACCGAACCCGTCGGATGGATGCGGATCTCGCAACTGTCGAACATCGCGATACCGAGGATGTCGCAGTTCTTGGATGGGCCGGCGCCGACGATCTCGGTGAAGAAGGAGACGCCGATGCCCATGACCTCACGCGTCTCGCCCCTCTTGAAGGCTTCGCGCTTGGCCGCCTGCTCGGCCCGGAGGCCGCGGTAGTCGACCGCCGCCATGGCCTTCTCCATGGCGGTGTGATAGTCGCCGGAGTCGTATTCCCAGCCGAGCGCCGCCTTGTAGGGGAATTGCTCACGCTTGATGAAATTCTTCATCCGGAAGTCGACCGAATCCATACCGAGTTTCTGGGCATGGACTTCCATCGCGCGCTCGATCGCATAGACCGCTTCGGTCACCCGGAACGAGCAGCGATAGGCGACGCCGCCGGTCATCTTGTTGGTATAGACGCCGTCGACGCCGAGATGGGCCACCGGAATGTCGTAGGAGCCGGTGCAGATGTTCATGAAGCCGGCCGGCCATTTGCTGGGGTCGGCGCAGGCGTCGAAGGCGCCGTGGTCGGCCAGCACATGGCAGCGCATGCCGAGCAGGCGGCCGTCGGCCGTCGAGGCCAGTTCGGTCGTCATGTGATAGTCGCGGGCGAAGGAGGTGGCGGAGAGATTCTCCATCCGGTCCTCGACCCATTTCACCGGCCGGCCCAGCACGATCGAGGCCACGACAGCGCAGACATAGCCGGCATAGGCGCCCACCTTGTTGCCGAAGCCGCCGCCGATGTCGGGCGCGATGACATGGATCTTGTGTTCCGGCAGGCCGGAGATCAGTGAGACCACGGTGCGGATCACATGCGGCGCCTGGAAGGTGCCGTAGAGGGTGAGCTCGCCCTTCACCTTGTCCATCGAGGCCAGGCACTGGCAGGTCTCGAGCGGCGAGGGATGGGTGCGGTGGTAGAAGAAGGTCTCCTTGGTCGTCACCGGCGCCGATTCGAACACCGCGTCGGTGCCCGGTTTGTCGCCGATCTCCCAATAGAAGATGTGGTTGTAGTGCTTGCGCGGGCCGTGGGCGCCTTCCGTCTTGTCCTTGATGTCCTCGCGAAGCAGGGGGGCGTCGGGCTCCATCGCCTTCCAGGGATCGACCAGGACCGGCAGCTCGTCGTATTCCGCTTCGATCAGCTCGATTGCATCGGCCGCGATATAGCGGTCGTCGGCGATGACGAAGGCGACTTCCTGGTTCTGGTAGAGCACCTTCTCCTCGGCCAGCACGGCCTGCACGTCGCCGGCCAGCGTCGGCATATAGTGCAGATTGAGCGGCTTCAGGTCGGCCGCGGTCAGCACGGCATGAACGCCGGGCAGGGCCTTGGCCTTGGAGACGTCGAGCTTGCGGATCCGCCCGTGGGCGACCGGCGAGCGGTAGAAGTCGCCGAACAGCATGCCGGGCAGCTTGATGTCGTCGACGTAATTGCCCTTGCCCTGGGTGAAGCGGATGTCTTCGACGCGCTTCCGCCGGCAGCCCATGCCCTGGAGCTTTTCTTCCCGCTGTTCGCGGGTGACCACGATCTCGTTCATTCCGCAGCCTCCACGAAGGGCGTGCCGTTCAATTTCGCCGCGGCGTATTGAATGGCTTTGACGATGTTCTGGTAGCCGGTACAGCGGCACAGGTTGCCGGCGATGCCGAAGCGGATCTCCTCCTCGCTCGGGTCCGGGTTCTCCTGCAGCAGGCGATGGGCGCGCATGATCATGCCGGGCGTGCAGAAGCCGCACTGCAACCCGTGCATCATGCGGAAGCCTTCCTGGAGCGCGTGCAGCGTGCCGTCGGGCGCCGCCATGCCTTCGATCGTGGTGACGGTGGCACCGTCGGCCTGGACGGTGAAGCGCGTGCAGCTCTTCACCGACATGCCGTCGAGATCGACCGTGCAGGCACCGCAATGCGAGGTGTCGCAGCCGATATGGGTGCCGGTCAGGGCGAGCTGTTCGCGCAGGAAATGCACGAGAAGCTGACGCGGCTCGACCAGTTCTTCGACCAGCCGGCCGTTGATGGTCATGCTGACGGGGACTTTTTTCGCCATCTCGTTGCCTCCTTCCGGTTCAGCCGGCGGCCCGGGCGAAGGCGCGTTCGAGCGCCCGGCGGACCATGATGCCGGCCACCTTGGTGCGGTAGGCGGCGGGACCCCGGCCGTCGCTGGCCGGATCGGTGATCGCTTCGGCCGCCGCTGCGGCGCGCGCCAGCACGTCGGGGCCGAGCGCCGTGCCACGCACCGCCGCCATGGCGTCCTCGGCCAGGAGGGCGGTCTGGCCGACGTTGGTCAGGGTGATCGAGGCCTGCGCGATGCGTCCGCCCTGCTTGGTCAGGATCACGGCGGCGGCGGCGGTCGCATAATCGCCGATCTTGCGCTTCAGCTTCTCGTAAGCGGCACCATGGCCGGCCGGCGGCACCGGGATGGAGACGGCGGTCACCATCTCGCCGGGTTCGAGGGCGGTGAAATAGGCGCCGTAATAGAAGTCGCGCGCCTTCACCGCGCGGGTGCCGGCGGCACCGGCGATCTGATAGGAGGCGTCGAGCGCCATCATCACGCCCGGCATGTCGTTGCCGGGATCGCCGTTGGCGACATTGCCACCAAGCGTGCCGCAGTAGCGGACCTGGGGATCGGCGATCAGCAGCGAGGTTTCGCGGATGATCGGCAGCGCCGAGGTCAGCAGGTCGGAAGCGATCAGCTCCTTCTGCGTCGTCATGGCGCCGATCACGATCGCGCCGTTTGTTTGGCGGATGCCCTTCAGTTCGGCGATGGCGGCGAGATCGACCAGATGTTCGGGCGTCGCCATGCGCAGCTTCATCATCGGGATCAGGCTGTGCCCGCCCGCAAGCGGCCGCGCATCCTCCCCGAGGTCGGCCAGCAGCCTGACCGCATCGGCGACCGTGGTCGGCCGGTGGTATTGGAACGAGCCTGGAATCATGCCTGCCTGTCCTCCCCGCGATGGCCGGACATGCCGGCCGTTCCCTCGTTTCGGACCCTCTCGACCGGGGGTCCGCTCTGTTGGCTCGAAGGGTCCGTCTTGCTGCGCCGCATCCTCAACGGGGGATTCACCAAGGCCCCGTTTCGGTGCCCGGAAGCACCGGCGCTGCACGAAAGGCGGGTTCGGCGCGTCCGTCTTTCACGAACGGCGGCCCGGCGACAGGCCGGCACCTGCCGCCGGGAAACTGCCGCTGCGCCGCAGAAAACAAGGGGCGCCGCCGCATTTCGTGCGCATTCCGGGGCTGCGAGCCGCCGTTCGTGCAGGGCGGCCGGCTTTGGAGCCGCGACCGGTTGTGCCCGCTGCCTGGCCGACGCCAGAGTCTCCCTGCCCGGCCCGCTGCCGGGTGGAGGAATCGTCGAAAGAGAACGAGCCGATGTTCCAAGACACGGTGACGCCCACCCCGGCGCGGGAGCCTGTGGTGGGTTCGCTATTGCGGGTGGCCCTCTATTTGGCGGCGGCAGCGGCTTGGGCCGTGCTGATCGCGGGTGAAGCACGCTTCGGCCTGGCCGGGCTGTGCGGCCGGGCCGCGGCCAGCCTCGGCAACGGCTTCGGCTGGGACAGCACCGGCCTTCGGCTGGCGCTCGCCGCCAGCCCGCCGCTCCGCCTGGCCCTGCCCTGGGCCTTGATGGTGATCGCCATGATGGCACCCTTGCTGGCCACCATGCTCGGCAGGGCCGACCGGCGCGTCCTGCCCTTCGCGGCCGCCTATGCCGCGGTCTGGCTGGCAGCGGGCTTGGTGCTGATCCCGGCCGCCGTCCTGCTGAGCGCGGCGGCAGGCCCGGCGGCAGTGACCGTCGCCCTGGCCGCAGCACTGGCTTGGCAGGTGGCGCCTTGGCGCCGGCGCTGGCTCGCCCGCTGCCGTTGCCCGACGGTGCTCGGCGGCCTTTCGACCGGCCTCGCCTGCCTCGGCACCTGCTGGGCCGCGATGCTCGTGCCCCTGGTCGCGGGCGGCGGCCATCTGGCGGCCATGGCCGCGGTTTCCCTGTTCCTGGCCCTGGAGCGGCGGCGCGCCGCCTGATCGTCCCGCAGCGGGGCAATTCCGCCGCCCCTGCCCTTGCCAAGCCCGCCGCCCCCCGCTAATCGAGACAGGTTCGGTATCGCGTTAAGAATGACGGGAGAGTGTTCCCGCCACACATCTCGCAGGGATCTTCATGGTGCTGGACAGGCTGGTCAGGGCGTCGAGCTTCGCGGGCGAAAGAGCCCTCCAATGGATCAGCAACGCGGTCGAGAGCACGCTCTTCGCCGAGAATTTCGACGTCTCGGAGCAGACCCCCTACGAAGTCGTGGTGCAGAGCGGGCTGATGTCGCTCCGCTACTATCCGCCGCTCGCGGAAGATTCGATCGAGATCGGCGACCAGACCATGCCGGTCGCGACCCAGCACCATGCCGTGCCGATCCTGCTGGTGCCGCCGCTGGCCGCCGATCCGTTGAATTTCGACCTGCTGCCCAACCGTTCGCTGGTCAAATTCCTCCTCGCCAAGGGCTATCGGGTCTATCTGGTCGATTTCGGCTCACCCACGGCGCGCCATGCCGACTACGGCCTGGCCGACTATGCCGCACGCATGCTGCCCGACGCCCTCGCCGCACTCCGCGCCCATGCCGGGACCCTGGCGGTCTCCCTGGTCGGCTATTGCATGGGCGGTCTCTTCGCCCTGGTCTATCAGGGTGCCGCCCATGACCGCGACATCCGCAACATCGTGACGATCGCGAGCCCGATCGATTCGAAGGCCGTGGGCACCGCCGGCGTGCTGGTCGAGGCGATGCAGGTGCCGACAAGGCTGATCCGCCGCCTGACCCCGTTCCGGATCGACAAGATCGACGCCAAGCGCCTGATGATGCCGGGCTGGATGGCGTCGAGCATTTTCAAGCTGACCAATCCGATCGGCGTGCTGCAAGGCTATGCCGACCTGCTAGTCAACCTCTGGGACCGCGAATATCTCCTGGAGAACCGCACCATCGCCAAGTGGTTCAACGACATGCACGCCTATCCGGGCGGCATCGTGAAGGATTTCCTGGTCCGGGTCGGGCTCGACAATGCGCTCGCGAAGGGGCGGATCGAGCTGGGCGACGGCTTGGTCAGCGATTTTTCGGCCATCACCTGCCCCTATCTCGCCATCGCCGGCAAGTCGGACCAGATTGTCACCCTCGACGCCGCGCGCAAGGTGATGGACGTGGTGCCGTCCAAGGACAAACAGTTCGCCGAGGCGCCCGGCGGCCATGCCGGCGTCTTCGCCGGCTCGAAGGCGCCGCGCACGACCTGGACCATCGCCGCCGACTGGCTGGCGCTGCGCTCCACCGCGTGAGGGCCTGGGCCGCCCTCGTCCTCTGCGCCGCCCAGGCGGCGGCCGGAACGGCGCAGGCCGCCTGGACCGAGGAACCGGGCCACGGCCTCGCCATCCTGGGTGCCACGGCGAGCCGCAGCAGCGGCCGTTACGAGAAGCTGGAAATCGCCCCCTATCTCCAATTCGGCTTGGCCGAGGGGCTGACGGCGATCCTGCAACCGACCTGGAGCGAGATTTCGACCGCCGACGATGCCGGCGCCGGCCTGAGCAAGGTCTTCGCTGGCGCCCGCCTCCGCCTGTGGCAAGACGTGGGCGAGGTGGTCTCGCTCCAGCCGGGGCTCACCCTCTCGCCCTTCGACCAGGAACAATCCCGCCTGCGCGGCGGCGGCGACAGCTCGGCCGAACTGCGCCTGCTGTGGGGCCGCAACTTAGTCGAACCGTTCGATGGTTTCGTGGTGGCGGAGGCTGCCCCCCTGGTCTCCCTCGGTGGCGACGCGACACTGGTCGAGGCGGACCTGACCCTGGGCCTCCACTTCGACCAGGACGAACTGGCCATGGTCCAATTCGTCAACAAGCTGCCGCTGGAGGGTGGGCCGGGCGGCTACCGCAAGCACCAGGTCGTGCCGTCTTTCGTCCAGGACCTCGGGTTGTTCGGCCTGTCGCTGCAGTTGGGCCTGCCCTGGACCTATGCGGGCGACGACATCCCGCGCGAGATCGGCGTCTCGGCCGCACTCTGGCTCCGCTTCTGAACGAGGCGGGCCAGCAGATCGTCGAAGGCGAAGGGCTTGGCCAGGATCTCGATGTCGCCGAGCAGGTCGCGCGCCGCCGTGCGCAGATAGGCGTGCCCGCTCATCATCACGAGGCCCGCCCCTGGCGCCAGAGCCCGCACCACTTGGGCGAGGCGCAAGCCATCCACCTCCGGCATCTCGATGTCGAGCAGGATCAGGTCCGGGTCGTCCTCGGTCGCCAGGCGGGCACCAGCCGCGCCATCCGCGACCGCCGAGACGGCGAAGCCACTGGCCGCCAGCCCGGCCGCCAGTTCTTCGCGCAGAAACCGGTCGTCTTCGACCACCAGAACCCTGGTCCGGCAGGACATCCGCAGCACCCCCGTCAGATCGTGAGAGTTTATCTGTTTCCAGCCATTGGCGCAGCATAATATGGTATGCGACTTAGGGCTGTTGTTCCGGGGGCGGACGTGCGGCTAGGGGCAGAACGATGACGGCGGGCGGCTTGGCCGCCCCGCTGGTGGGGCTTTTGTGGGTCTTGTTGTCGGCCGCGATCCTGCTGCGCCGGCGACAGCGGCATGGCCGTCGGATCGCCCGGGCATGACGGCGGCGGCGGACCCGGATCCGGCAGAACAGGACTGGGGGCGGGACTGGGGAGTGGCCCTGGCCGGCCCGGCGGGCGACATCCTGCTCGCTCGTGGCCTGATCACCCCGGCGCTGCGGGAGGCGGCGATCGATGCCGCCCGTCTGCATCGGGCCGATCCGACCGATGCCATGCTCGGCTGCCTGCCGATCGGCACCCGGCCGACACGGGCGGCGATCGCCGACCTCTATGCAAGTGACCTCGGCCTGATGCGGGCGGATCTGGCGGCGCAGCCACCCGATCCCGGGTTGTTCGAGGCGTCGCGCGCCGGTTTCTATGCCCGCCATCTCCTGCTGCCCTGGTACCGCGAGGAGGATTGCCCGGTCTATGCCTGCGCCAGCCCGGATGCCGGGCTCCTCGCCCTGGCCGAGGGTCTGGCGGGCGGTCCGGCGCGGCTCGCGGTAGCGACCAGGACCGAGATCATGGCCGCCTTGGTCGCGGCGGCATCGCCCTGGCTGACCGAGCAGGCGCGCGAATTGCTGCGCAGCAAGAGCCCCGAAGCCTCCGCCGGCACGCCGGCACCGCGCTGGCAATGGCGCGCCGCGACCGGCACGGCGGCAATGGCCGGCACCGCCGTTGCGCTCCGGCCGGACCTGGCCCTGCCGGCGGTGAGCGCCTTGGTCGGGCTGTTCTACCTGGGCAATCTGCTGCTGCGCGCCGCCCTGGTGCTGGCCGGCCGGCGCCCCGGCGGCCCCGCGCCGCCGCCGCTGCCGGACCAGGCCCTGCCCAGCTACAGCGTGCTGGTGCCCATGTATCGCGAGCCCGAGGTCCTGCCCCAGCTCGCCGCCGGGCTGGACCGGCTGGACTACCCCCCTGCCCTGCTCGACATCAAGCTGGTCCTCGAGGCCGACGATCGCGAGACCCTGGAGGAAGCCCATCGCCTCGGTCTCGGCGAGCGTTTCGACATCGTCCTGGTGCCGCCGTCGCAGCCGCGCACCAAGCCCAAGGCGTGCAATTTCGCCCTGCCGCTGGCCCGGGGCGAGCGCCTGGTCATCTTCGATGCCGAAGACCGGCCGGAGTCGGACCAGCTCCGCCGCGCCGCCGCCGCCTTTGCCGCCGGCCCGCCCGACCTCGCCTGCGTGCAGGCCCGGCTCAATTTCGACAATGCGGGGGAGAACTGGCTGACCCGCATGTTCGCCATCGACTATGCCCTGTGGTTCGACTTCCTGCTCCCTGGGCTCGACCGGCTGGGCATGCCCCTGCCGCTCGGCGGCACCTCGAACCATTTCCATACCGCGGTGCTGCGCGAGGTCCTGGCCTGGGACCCGTTCAACGTGACCGAGGATGCCGACCTCGGGCTCCGGCTCCAGCGCCGGGGCTACAGGGTCGGGGTGATCGCCTCGACCACCTTCGAGGAAGCCAATTGCGAGATCGGCAATTGGATCCGCCAGCGCAGCCGCTGGCTCAAAGGCTATATGCTGACCTTCGCGGTGCAGATGCGCCGGCCCGCCGACCTGTGGCGCCGGCTCGGCCCGCTCGGCTTCTTCGGCTTCGCCTTCTTCATCGGCGGCACTGCCCTGTCCGCCCTGATCAACCCCCTGGTCTGGGGCTGTTTCTTCGTCTGGGCGGCGGCGGACAGCCCGCTGCTCGACCCGCTGTTCCCGGCACCGGTGCTGGCGGTCGGCCTGTTCAACTGGCTGGCCGGCAATTTCCTCTATCTCTACCTCGCCATGCTGGCGCCGCTGCGCCGGCAGTGGTTCGGCCTGGTGCCCTGGGCGCTGACCGTGATCCCCTATTGGGCGCTGGTCTCGGTCGCCGGCTACCGGGCGCTCTGGCACTGGATCCGCCGGCCCTTCCATTGGGACAAGACCCGCCACGGCCTGAGCCGGCAGTCCCGGGGCCAGGCGGCCGGGACGGTGCCGTGAGGGCCAGGGTCCTGCAATCGGCACTCGGCCTCGCACTGGCGGGCGGCGGTGCCTTGGTGCTGCGCGGCGAAGCGATGCCCGGCCTGGCCGATCTGCCCGCCCTCGCCGCCGTTCTGCTCGCCCTGCTGCTGCGGGCCGGCGACGGCGCTGCCCTGGCGTTCGCCCTGCCGGGGCTCTGTGTGGCCCTGGCCGAAGGAACCGGGGCCTGCCTTCTCGCCCTCGCTTACGGCCTTGCGGCCGATGCTCTCGGCCGCCTGGACCGGCAGCCGGCGACCCGCGACCTCGTGGTCGCCGGTTTCGGCCTGGGCGCCCTGCCCTTCCTGCATCCGGCAGGTGCGGCCCTCGCGCTCGCCGTGCTGCCGGCCGTCGCCGCGAGCCTGCCGGCCCCCCTGGTATCCGGTCGCGGCCTGACCGCCACTTTGCTGATCCTGGGTTTTCCGGGGGTGGCCTTCGGCGCCGCCTATGGATTGCTGGCGTCCTACTTCGATCAGGCGCCGGGGGGCCCCTTTCTGACCCTGGCCGGCCTGGGTCAGGGGTTCGATGCGCGCGAGGCCGCGGCCTGCCTGGCGGGCGCTTTGCCCGCCGTCGCCTGGGCCTGCGGCCCGCCACCCTGGCGCCGACCCGACCCGGCCCTGGTGGCGGCCCCCCTCTTCGCCGGGCTCATCCAGGGCCTGGGCGGCGGACCGGTCACGCTGGGCGCTGTGATGGCCCCTGCCCTTCTGGCCGCCGCGGGACGGCCGGCGGCGCCACCGCGTGACTGCTGGACCGGCGCCGGCCTCGCCCTGGCCGGCATGATCGGCAACCAATGGATCCGGCTGTCGTGGACATCGCCCTGATCGATCCCGAGCCGGCCCGCCGGGCGGCTTGGGCAACGCGCCTCGCCCGCCTGGGCGGACGCGCCATGGCGGCGGCGACGCCCGCCGAGGCGGCCGATGCTGCCCTTCTGCTGATACGGGCACCCGAGGGTGGCCCGATCGGTGCCCTGCTCGCCCAGGTGGCCGAAAGCCCGGCGGTGCTGGCGGTGATCGCCGGCACCGCGACCGCGGCCTTGCGCGACGCCTGCGCCCTGGCCGGAGCCGAACTGCTGGACGAGGGCACCGACGATGCCGCCCTCACCCTTCTGCTCCGCCGGGCCGCACGGCTTCACAGCGAGCGCAGCCGGCGCCTCCATCTCGAAGCCGAGAAGCGGCATCTGGCCGAACAGCGCCTGGCCCTCCGCGATCTCGCCCCCTTCGAAGCGGGAAGCACCTTGCTGCGCCCGGCGACCGGCCGTTACCGCGCCCAGCACCTTCTGGCCGCCGGACCGGCCCTGGTGATCACCCTCGCCCTCGACGGGCTCGATACCCTCCAAGCCGAAGCCGGGGCCGACGCGGCGACGGCGGTGGAAGCGCGCATCGCCGCCCTGCTGGCCGAAGCACCGGCCCGCCTGGGCGACATGCTGCATGCCCGCGGTCCTGGAGCGGGCTGGTGCCTGTGGCGACCCGGACAGGACCGGGAGGCAGCGGAACGGCTGACCCTGGTGCTGCTCGACCGGGTCGCGGGTGCGGTGCAGGACGGCCATCGGCCGACGCTGTCGGCGGGCATCGCGCTGGCGCCGGCAGCGAGCCCGGCCCGGGCGGCCGAGGCGCGGGCCGACGCCGCCCTGGCCCGAGCCGCGGCGCTGGGCGGCAACCGGATACGCTGGGCCGACTGAGGCCCGGCCGCCGGCTGCTGCATGGGGTGGCGGCGCCGCTGCCGATGGTCCGGCCCCGCCGGCTTCGCTAGAGTTTCGCCATGCCCATCGAATCGCCATCGCCCAGGGCCCGCCGTGAGGCCGGCCTGATCATCGTGCTCGGCGCCTTGACCGCCTTTGCGCCACTTTCGATCGACATGTATCTGCCGGCCTTCCCGGCGCTGGAGGCTCATTTCGCGACCACGCCCGGCGCGGTGCAGGCGACCTTGGCCGCCTTCTTCGTCGGCCTCGCCCTCGGCCAGTCGGTCCACGGCCCGCTGGCCGACCGGCTCGGCCGCCGGCTGCCCATGGTGGTGGGTATCGCGGTCTATGTCGCTGCCTCGATCGCCGCCATCTTCGCGCCCGACATCGAGACCCTGACCCTGCTCCGCTTCGTCCAGGCGCTGGGCGGCTGTGCCGGTATCGTGATCGCGCGGGCCATGGTGCGCGACCTGTTCGACGAGCGGAACTCGGCCCGGGTTTTCTCCCTCCTCATGCTGGTCATGGGGGTGGCGCCGATCCTGGCGCCCATGGCCGGCGGCCAGTTGCTGGCGATCGCCGACTGGCGCTGGATCTTCGTCGTGCTGGCCCTGTTCGGCGCCGGCTGCCTGGCCGCCGTCTTCCTGATGCTGCCGGAAACCCTGCCGCCGGAACGTCGCCAACGGGGCGGCATCAGGCCGATCCTGGCGGCTTACGGGCAATTGCTGCGCGATCCCGTGTTCATGGGTTTCGCGCTGGCGAGCGGCCTGCTGATGGCCGGCATGTTCGCCTATATCACCGGCTCGCCGCTCGTCTTCATCACGCTCTACGGTGTCAGCCCGCAGGACTACGGCCTGCTGTTCGGCTTGAACGCCCTCGGCCTGATCGCAGCGAGCCAGATCAACGTGCACCTGCTCCGCCGCTTCGAAGGACGGCGCATCCTAGGCACGGCCCTGGCGGCCAATGTCGTGGCAGCCCTGGTGCTGGCCGCAATCGCCACCTTGGGCACCAGCCATCTGCTGGCGATCCTGGTACCGCTGTTCCTGACCATTTCGAGCCTCGGCTTCGTCACCGCCAATGCGATGGCGGCGGCGATGAGCCGGGCGGGCGCGCGAGCGGGCATCGCCTCCGCCCTGATCGGGGTTCTGCAATTCACCCTCGGTGCCGTCGGCGGCGGCCTGGTCTCGGCCTTCGACGACGGCACGGCGGCGCCCATGGGGCTCACCATCGCCGGGCTCGGCCTGGCGGGCGCTGGTGCCCACCGGCTGGTCCGGCTGGGCGCGCCTCAGGCCTCGTAGACGGCGCGGTGCGCCTCAGGCCTCGTAGGCAGCGCGGAACTTCTCGATCAGCACCCGGTTGTCGTGCTTCCAGGGATGGAAGCCCGGCAAGTAGTAGCTGAGATAGATGCCGAGCACGCGGCGCAGGATGCCCGGCTTCACGAAGCCGAAATAGGCGAGCCGGCGGGCGTTCTTCAGGTCGGCGGTCTCACCCCGCGCATGCAGCAGGGCGAAGGCGTTGTTGTGCACCTGGCCGATGAAGACCCTTGTCGCCAGCATCATGGCGCGCACGCGCATCCAGTAACCCTTGAGGCCCTTCGGCTTCACGATGTTCCAGACGTCGTAGGCGACCGACTTGTGTTCCGCTTCCTCGATCGCATGCCAGTGCCAGATCCGCGAGAATTCGGCATCGGCACCCTTCATGAAATCGTCGTGGGCGAGCAGGTCGTCGGCCAGGATCGCGGTGAAATGCTCGAAGGCGCAGGTCACGGCGAGTTTGAATTCCGGGCTGTCGTCCCAGCGGGCGATCTCGTCCTTCAGATTCTGCTCGAGCCGGCCGACGTCACCGCCGAAGGCTTCGATCGCCTTGTTGTAACGCCGGTGCTCCCGCGAATGGATGCCTTCCTGCTGCTGGAAGGCGGTGATCTCTTCGAGAAGCTTGGGATCGCTCACGCGGTCACGGAAGTGAACCACGGATTCGATGAAATAAGTCTCGCCGACGGGGAACAGGATCGACGCCCCGTCCATCACCGCGGTCGCCACCGGATTGCCGGCGAACCAGTTCCGCTTGTCCTCGCCCGCCAGCGCGAATTTGATGTTGCGCGGCTTGATCGCTGCCTTGCCCATGGTCGCTCTCCTCGGATCAGGCCTCGTAGGCCGCCTTGTATTTCTCGATCAGGTTGCGGTTGTCGTGCTGCCAGGGATGGAAGCCCGGCTTGAAATAGGCGAGATAGGCGCCGATCGAGCGGCGCAGCACGCCCGGCCGGATAAAGGAGAAATAGAACATGCCGAGCACAGTATTGCCGAAGCCGCCGTAACCCCTCGCGCGCAGCAGGGCGCGGGCGTTGTAGCGCGACTGGCCGACGAAGACCGCAGTGGCCTTCATCATGGCGCGCGCACGCATCCAGTAACCCTTGAAGCCCTTGGGCTTCACCTGGTTCCAGACGTCATAGGCGACCGACTTGTGTTCCGCTTCCTCGATCGCGTGCCAATGCCAGATCCGTGAGAATTCGGGATCTGCGCCGGCCATGAAATCTTCGTGCGACAGCAGGTCGTCCGCCAGCATCGCGGTGAAATGCTCGAAAGCGCAGGTCAGCGCCAGCTTGTATTCGGGCGAGACGCCGCGGCGGTCGAGGTCGTCGACCTCGGCCTGGAGACGGGCTTCGAGTTCGGCGATATTGCCGCCGAAGGCTTCGACCGCCTTGTTGTAACGCCGATGCTCCCGCGAATGGATACCTTCCTGCTGCTGGAAGCCGCGGATTTCTTCGAGCAGCTTGGGATCGCTGATGCGGTCGCGGAAATGCACCACGGATTCGATGAAGAAGGTCTCGCCGATCGGAAACAGGATCGAGGCGCCGTCCATCACCGCGGTCGCGACCGGGTTGCCGGCGAACCAGTTCCGCTTGTCTTCACCCGCCAGCGCGAACTTGATGTTGCGCGGCTTGATTTCGACCATGCTCATGTCGTGTCTCCCTCATGGGCCGGCGGGTCGCATCAGGACCGGGCAGCGGCCGTTTTTTCGTTTCTGTTCTTCGACTTGGTGGCGAATTCGAGTGCTTTGCGCACGACGGCCGAATAGGCCACCGGGAACAGGCGGGCGAGGCTGGAAATGACCCTGGCGTCGCCGCCGATGAGAATGCGGGGCGAGCGCCGCTCGATCCCGCGCAGGATGGTGGCCGCCGCCTGCTCGGGCGTGGTGCGGGCCGTCTCCTCGAAACGGCGCGCCATCGCCTCGGGCGAGTCGACGCCGGGCATCAGTTCGATGGTGCGGGCGGAGGCCGCGATATTGGTCTTGATCCCGCCCGGATGGACGCAGCCGACATAAACGCCGCTGCCGGCGACTTCCTGGCGGAGCGTCTCGGTAAAGCCGCGCACGGCGAATTTCGCCGCGCAATAGGCGCCCTGACCAGGCACGCCGATCAGGCCGAAAACGCTCGACACATTGACGATCGAACCCCGCCCGCGCGACAGCATGCCGGGCAGGAAGGCCTTGGTGCCATGCACCACGCCCCAGAAGTTGATGCCCATCAGCCAGTCGATCTGGTCGAGGGGCAGGGCGGCGATCGAGCCGACCAGGGCGACGCCGGCATTGTTGACGACGAGATCGACCGGCCCCAGCTCGCCCGCCAACATGTCGGCATAGGCGAAGAAGGCGGCGCGGTCGGAAACGTCCAGCCGGTCGGCCCGGACGCTGGCGCCAGCGGCGCGCAATTCGGCGGCGATGGCTTCCAAGCGTTCGATATTGACGTCCGAGAGGGCGAGCCGGGCACCCCGGCGGGCCAAGTCACGGGCCAGCGCCAAGCCGATACCCGATGCGGCACCGGTGATCACGGCGATTTTTCCGACGAATGGATCCTGGGCCATGGGTCTCTCCTCTCGCCAATGTTTTCTCACTCGACCTAATTTATGTCAATCGACAAATAAATCCGATTCCAAATCGAAACGGGGGGGATCGAAGGCTTGCATCCGGCGCGCGTGCTGCGCATTGTGCGGCTTTGGCCGTCTGCTTCGGGGTTTCCGTGTCGCGTCCGGTTTTCGACGATCTGCAGGCCCGCCTGCGCTCGCTCGCCCGCGGGGACCTGCCGGCGGCGGTCGCCCTGCCCACGGGCAGCCGGGCCGAGCGTTCGGCCGCGCTGCGCGCCCGGATCGTCGAGGCGGCCAAGCCGGAATTCGCCGCCAAGGGCTATGATGGCGCCTCGGTCCGCGCCATCGCCGCCTCGGCGGGCATCGAGCAGGGCCATCTCGGCTATCACTTCAAGACCAAGCGGGCGCTGTGGGAGGCGACGGTCGATACCGTCTTCGCCGATTTCCCGGAGACGGTCGCCGGCAATGTGCCGCGCACCTATGAGGATGCGCGGGCGGTGATGCGCACCCTGCTGCAATCCTATGCCACCTATTGCGTGATCTGCCCGGAACATGCCCGCATCGTCTTCAATGAGGCGGCGGCCGGGGGCGAGCGGCTGGAATGGCTGGTGGAGCGCCACATCCGACGGCGGATCGCGGCGATCGAGCCGGTGTTCAAGGCGGCGCGAGACCGCGGCGCGGTGGCGCCGACTTCCTTCGAAGCCTTCGTGATCAGCTTCCTGGCCGCCCTCGGCCTCACCTATGCGCTGGGCAGTTTCCCGGCCGCGATCTTCGGCCCGCCCGGGGCCGACCCGGCGGGCGTGCCGCCGGTGCCCCTCGAAGAGATGATCGCCCTGTTCGTCAAGTAGCGGCTGCGAGACCGCCCGCCTGCTCGATGAAGGCGGCGATAGCAGCGACCCCATCGCCCTTGGCGGCGCGGGCGAAGACGAAGGGCTTGTCGCCCCGCATTTTCTTGGCGTCCCGGTCCATGACCGCAAGATCGGCACCCACCAGGGGGGCGAGATCGGTCTTGTTGATGACCAGGAGGTCGGAGCGGGTGATGCCCGGGCCGCCCTTTCGCGGAATCTTGTCG
>JAYSCC010000004.1:0-25113 GCA_041915065.1 Zavarzinia sp. | reverse complement strand
CATAGCGTTCGAGCGCGGCCAAGCTGATTTCGTCCCAGGGCGTGCACAAGGGCTCGATGTTGCGAGACCTGCAATGGTCGAAGACGCGAAACAGATCGTCCGGCGACAGATTGAAGCGGGACAACAGATCCAGCGTATATTGTGCGCCCAGGTCCTGGCTGGCGTCTTCCGCACGGCCGCCGCCACGATAGAGCGATTCGATGTCGCGCATCTGGAATTTGGCGCAGTCTACACCGGCCTCGGCGGCGAGATCGACCAAGCGTTTGGCGAGTTCGATATCGCCATTGTGATTATTGCCGATCTCGGCGATCACGTAGGCTGGATGACCTGCCCCGACCAAACGGCTGCCGATGGAAAACTCGGGCCGCCCAGGAATGGCTACCGCGACCAGACGACCATAGTCGTCGAGCAGCGGAACCGCACGCACCCGATGGGACATCAGGGCAGCAATATCTTCGGTCGGCGCACTGTGCTTGGCGGTGACCGGGGTCGACTTGGCGACCGCCGAAACCGGCGTTTGAAGATCGATCTCGGAAGTCGTCGTCAGCCAGCGGCGCACGTCACCGTCGGTCATCACCCCGAGCAGGTGGCCGTGCTCGGAAACGGAAAGAACAAAACCCTGCTTGTTGGCGCTGATCTTTTGCAGGGCCGTCAGCAAGCTGTCTTCGTTGTAGACGATGAAGCGGCCGATATTCCTGTCGATAATCATATGAAATCTCCAAAAGCACTTCTTGCTTCGTCAGTACGGCAACCCGCGAGACGGCTTTGCGAGGAGCCGCCACCGGGGCGAACCAGGAACCCTGACTAAGCAGTTCCTTCTATGTGACTTGAAATAGCACGGGCGATCTCGAGATCCATAGGCTCGTCGATTTCCATCGCCCGAAGAGCGGGCATCGCATAGATTGCCGTCCGCCCGAAGAAGCGGTGGCGGGCTGCTCTGAATCCCTCGGTCTTCATCACGTAAACCGCCCCCGTCTCGATGAATTCGGGCTCCCGCTCCTGGCGCCTCGGCCGTTTCGACTTGTCGTGATTGACGCCGATGGCGCCGTCCGCCGTGCGCCGCCACAGAAAGGCGTGAGTCCCGGTAACGGCCAGCGCCGAATCGGCACCTTCGGCAATCAGGGCGTCCACCGTCCCGTCGACGTCAGCACTCTGAACGAAAGGCGAGGTGCATTGCAAAAAGGCGATCAGCGGCGGCAGCGTCTCGCCGCGCTCTTCCAGCAAGTCGAGGGTATGGAGCAGCGCGCTTTCCGAACTGGCGGTATCGCCGGCGATTTCGGCCGGGCGGTCGATGATCGTTGCGCCGGCGGCACGTGCGGCGGTGGCGATCGCCGCATCGTCGGTCGACACGAACACCTGCTCCACATGATTGGCGCCGCACGCAGCGCGCACGGCCCTGGCGATCAGGCTGTGACCATTTACAATTTGGAGGTTTTTCCCTGGAATGCCTTTGGAACCGCCGCGCGCCGGAATGATCGCCCAAACCCTGGCACCATTGTTCACGACCATCATGTCCTCACCAAAAAAACACGCTGGCGGCAGACATCGGCCGGGGGGCGGCGGAAGTCCCTGAGCCGCCCCGTCGTTACCAATGCGGCCCGCGAAGCCGGACCGAGCATACAGCAAGAGCCGGCCTTTCCAACAGACGACAGCGCCGATGCGGCGCCGTCTCGGCGGGGCGCCCGGTCGCCTGGGCAGGCTGAATTTCACTCAGCGCGACAGCGGCCCGACGGCTTGGCTCTGGACAAGCCGGGGCCGTCGCCGCTATGCACAATTCGGCCTTCGCCGGATCGAGGATAGGGAATGCTTCGCCTCTCACTGCTCCCCAAATCAAGCTTGGCGGGCGTCGCTCGCCGATGGGGCGGTGCGCAGTCTCCCTGTGTGCAACCCTCCGGTGCCGGGAGTGCCCGGTGACGATGGCGGGCAGGCGGGCGCCGATCCCCGCGACAGGAGGACATGTCTTCTGCTGCTACGGTTATGAGGCGCTGTCGGCGGTCGAACCCATCGTCGAGCACTATCTGGCGCCAGAGGCCAAGGTCCTGTGTCTGTGGTTCGGGGCCGGTGCCGTGCCCCCCATGTCGCCTCGGATCGAAGTGATTTCCATGCCGTTCGGCGGGTTGCGCGACTACATTCGCTCGGTCCGATTGTTCCGTCGGCTAAGCCGAACGCATCCCGCCTTTATCGCGAAGCCTAACGTGGCCTACATCTGTCATCCGTTCCATTTCTCGGGTTCGCATTTCTTCCATGCTCCGGACAGGCCCACGCTCTGCCTGCTGCCCGATGGAATGATCAATCTCGTGCCGCGTGCCCTGTCCCGCGACGAACGGATGAAGGCCCTGCCCAAATGGTTGGTCACCAATCTGGCCGGGCTGCGCTACCACCGCTTCGGTGGCGGGCATCTGACACGCTACGAGACCGGGCGTTATGCCGCGACCTTCACCTGTGCGCCGGAAACCCTGCGGCCCCGCGGCGGCGTGGTGATCGCCCTGCCGCGGCCGACCCCGGCCACCGAAACGGGAGATGCTGCGGTGGGGGCGACCCATGCGGCAATGATCCTGGACCAGGAATTGGGCGAATTGTTCTCCCCTGACGAGGAGCAGCGCCTGCGCGACGGTATGGCGACACTGGTGAACACCGCCGGTTTCGGCAAGGTCTATTACAAGGCCCACCCCAAGGGGGTCGACCGTTTCGAGCAATGGGCGGCATCGATCCCCGGCTTGGAGCGCGTCACCAAGCTCGAGGCGGCGGAGGTCGCGGCCACTCGGTTGGGCGTGACGCAGGTCCTTTCCTTCTATTCCACGGCACTGACGACAATGGCGGCGAGTTTTGGGATTGCGGCGACGGCGGTTCTGCCGGCAAATGCCCGCCGCCGGGAATCGGCCGATGTCGTCAACGGCGCGGCGGACGTGTTCCGGCGTGCCGGAATCGATGTCCATCGGGTCCATTGATGTCGAAGGGGGCTCCGCGCTAAAACCAGTGGAACCCGAGGCGAACCCATGGCCGTTTCCTTTCCCCATCTCCTGGTCGCATTGCTGATCGCGTTCTATGCGCTGTCGAAATTCGGCCCCAATGCGCCCGACCGGGCCCTGACAGCCTTCCTGATTTTTGCTCCCTTCTATGCCTCGGGCCCGATCTTCATCACATCGGTGACCTTTCATCTGAAATTCGCCGAGATCGTGGCCATGCTTCTGGTCGTGGCCTTCGTCTTGGGCAGATCCAAGGTCGATCCGCGATCGATCCGCTTCGCCCTGTTGTGCCTGCTGCCGTTCCTTCTATCGCTCGTCGCCGGCACCATCCATTTCGAGCCGATCACCGTCTGGGAGATCGAGAGATCCGTTCGCACGGGATTCAACAAGTTCGGTATGCGAACAAGCCTGAAATTTAACAACATAACACAATTATCGTTTGTTATTCTTGGCCTATTTGTCATGGTTATTTGCGCATCGGTACGAACGAATAGAGACAAAATCCTCAATGCAGCCTGCGTTTCATTAATGGTTGTAAATTCAATAGGCATCCTGCAGCTTATAATGTATTATTCTGGTCTATATGAAAACTTCATCGACATATTTTACAATTATATAACTCTATCGGGCGATGTTACTCAAACAACATCTATTCAGCTTTTTTTTGGAATTAAAAGAATAAGTAGTGTATCGTTGGAGCCGTCTCTCTACGCACATTTTGCCGCAATGACATTATTCTTCGTTTATTTCGTTGGAGAGGGCGTTAATTCGAGATTAAAGCGGATCTCAATGATCATGACGATCATTTGTATGATTATATCGACATCGCAAACGGCGGTGGCGGCTCTGCCGGCGTTTCTTATTCTTATAGCATTCTATCGCCGAAAATACAGAGTGGTGGCTCTTTTTTTCTTCATTCTATTAATCGCCTGTGTAATTCTCGCGCTCGTTTACGGTGACTTGATCGGTCGTGCAACTGAAGTGATGGCAAATTTCCGTGGTGGGTCATTTCGCGAACGCTTTACTTACGGCTTCATTCACCCACTGGAAATTATCGCTCAGGTGCCGTTCTTCGGTGCCGCTTTCGGTACAGATCGGGCGCTCACTCTGCTGTTCAATGTGATCGAAGGCATTGGACTCATCGGCACAGCGATCCTGATCTTCGCATTCCGGCAATTGCAGTGGCACCGTAACTTCACAATTTATTCCATCTTCGTTTTTTATCTGGGCTTTATGGCTCCGGACGTTTCCTTCGTCTACATCTGGGCATTCCTCGGTCTGATGCAGAACAGATGGGTCTTTCCGCGGCAGACTGAGGCTGTTCAGCGGCCGGCAACCCCCCTTTCCGTCCTCGCCACCCCGGCCGAGGCACAGTAGTACCCTGAACCTTTCGGAATCTTGGCCGCGAGAGGCAGCTCAATGAGTATTATCGCCCGGTTGGTCCGCCAAGTATCGGCGCAGCGAAACATGCTGATCGGGCTGTTCCTGCGTTGCCTCAGCATCGGTGGCCGCTACGTCGCTAACATCCTGGTGCTCGACGCGTTGGGGGTTGATGCTCTCGGCGATTATTCCTTGTTCTCGGCGACAATCTCGGTAGCGATCCTGCTGGTCGGCTTCGAGTTCCATCAGATATCGAGACGCGAGATCATCGTCGCCTCGCCCGAGCAGATCGTCTGCATCATCCGCGACGTGCTGATGGTGGAGACGGTAATCTTCGGAATGTTCGTCGCGGCAGTCGGCCTATCGGCCGAATCGATGCGTGCCGTCCTCGGTGTCGGGCCGCATTTTGCGTTGTTCTGCGTGGTGCTCGGCTTCTCGTCGTTGTCCGGCGAGGTCAGCCGGGTGCTGGCCGCCCGCACCAAGACGCTGGCCGCGATCAGTGTCGGCGTCTACACCAATGCCGCCTGGATCTTCGTCGCGGCGCTGCTGTTGGTAATGGGATACCGGCCCCGGGGCATCGATTCTTTCTATGAGATCTGGGGCGTGACCAACGGCATCGGGGTGGTCGGCGCCTTCGTCCTGCTTCGGGACCTGCCGTGGCACAAGGCGTTGTTCGGTGCCGTAGATTTCGGCCAAATCTGGCGGCGTATGCGAGGGGCTGTCCTGTTCCTCGGCACGCTGATGCTCACCATGCTGGTCAATTATGCCGACCGCTACATGCTGGCCCTCTGGCACGGTAACGCCGACGCCGGCATCTATGCTTTCTTCTCGAACGTCGCCCGTGCGCCCGACATGATGATCAACAGTGTCGTGCTCATCGTCGCCCTTCCCCTGAGCTACCGCGCGGCGACCTTGGACGACGAGCCTGCCCTCCGCTCGGAACTGCGCAAGGCGGCCCTGCAGATCGGCTTCATCACCGTTGTCGGGGTGCTGCTCGGCGTCGGCTCCCTGGTGGTGGCGGCCTGGACGAAACAGGGCGACGCGGTCGTGGCCCATTGGCCGACCATGGCGATCCTGACGCTCAGCGGCGTATTGGTGGCACTGGCCCAAATCTTCCATATCGCCCTCTACGCCCGGCAGCGAGACAAAGTCATTCTGCTGAGCAGCTTGGCTTCGGCCGGTACCACCGTCGGCCTTTTGGCCCTGACGGTACCGCGTTGGGGCATGAACGCCGCTGCCCTGTCGGTGTTGTCGGGCAGCATCGTGCTGATCGGGCTGAAGGCCGGCTTCGCGTTGCCGACATTGCGCAGACGACACCCGTGACCCGCGGACGGTGGCGCAATGGTCTTCGATCGACGGTGGCGAGCCTGAGAAGACGCTCGCCCCGGGGACGCATTTTGGTAATCTGTTTGGTGGGTAAGACCGTATGTCCGCTGAGCTGAGGCGGCTCGTCTTACACTGCGTCTTCGAGGGTTGTGCCCGGAGCGGCCGAGCCGATCCTCACCGCAGGAGGACGAGCTATGGCGCATTGTAGCGAGATTTTCGTCGGGATAGATGTGTCGAAGGCACGGAACGCCATCGCTGTGGCCGATGGCGAGCGCGGCGGCGAGGTGCGCTTCGTTGGTGAAGTCGATGCCTCGGAAGAGAGCATGCGCCGAGTAGTGAAGCGGATCGCTGGATCATGTGACCGGGCGCACTTCTGCTACGAAGCCGGCCCCGCAGGTTACGGGTTGCATCGGCTCATCACCTCACTCGGTTATCCTTGTACGGTTGTGGCGCCCTCGTTGATCCCGAGGAAGCCGGGCGATCGGGTCAAGACCAACCGGCGCGACGCCATCGCACTCGCGCGTCTCCTGCGGGCTGGCGAACTCACCGCGGTGTGGGTGCCCGACGAAGGCCACGAGGCGATGCGTGATCTGGTTCGTGCTCGCACCGCCGCCGTTGAGACCCAGCGCGTCCATCGCTAGCAGGTGAGCGGCTTCATGCTCAAGCATGGGCGTGTTTTCCAGCGACCGAAGGCCTGGACCATGCGCTATCTGAGATGGCTGCAAGAGCAGAAGTTCGATCATCCCGCTCACCAGATCGCCCTACAGGAAATGGTCGAGGCGGTCCGGATCTCAAAGGAACGTGTGCAACGGCTTGAAGCGGCGATCGAGGAGTTCGTGCCGACCTGGTCTCTCGCACCGGTTGTGCGCGCGCTTCAGGCGCTTCGTGGGATCGACCTGATTGTGGCCGTGACCTTTGTCACCGAGATCGGCGATCTGAACCGCTTTGAGAGCCCCCGTCAGCTCATGGGTTATCTCGGTCTCGTGCCAAGCGAACGCTCGACCGGGGACGCGGTTAAGCGCGCTGAAGGGCAAGGGCTATCTGGCCCGACATGGCCAGATAGCCCTTGCCCTTCAGCCAGCCGTTGAAGTCGGCGAACAGATCCTTCATGGCGCCGGCCTTGGTCAGTTGTTCCCGGAACAGCCAGATCGTCTTGGCATCGGGCACCGCGCCCTCGAGCCCGAGGCGCAGGAAGCGCATGAAGGACAGACGGTCCCGGATCTGGAATTCGGTGGCATCGTCCGACAGGGTGTAGAGCGTCTGCAGGACCAGGATCTTGAACATCAGCACCGGGTCATAGGGCGGTCGCCCGCCCTTTGCGCCGTCGGAGCGCTTCAGCGCCACCACCAGCCGGGGACGGAAGACCTCGAAGTCCACCAGGCTCGCCAGCTTCACCAGGGGATCGCCGGTCTCCGACAGCCGACGATACCGCTCATCCAGATCGAAGAACCCCGGCTGAACCATGACGCCCCCCCCTTCCTGACCTCCACATCATGGAATCACGAAACCCATCAGGTGGCTTGGGTTTTTAGAGGTGCCCTATCGGGCACCCACGAGTCAGAACCTCATGGAACGGGCATTAATAACTATTCTACACAGAAGGCGAGTGCCGCGTCCTCAAACCCGTCGAAGATCGCGCTCTGCTCCCATCGCTTCTCGGCGCGGGTCCGGGCTGCGATGCTCAGCGCCTGGAGCTTGTCCGGATCGTCGAGCAGACACTCAATGGCCGCCGCGAAGACGAAAGGATCCTCGGGCGCAACGGCAATGCCGCAACCTTCGACCTCATCGGCTAGGCCCGTACCCGTATGGGTGGTCGCGATCACGGGCCTGCCCGATGCCAGCATGTTGGCCAGTTTCGACGGTAGGACGAGATCGGCCGCTCCAGCCAGTTGCGGTAGGAGATGCACGGATGCCAGCCCCAAGAGATCGGACAGTCGCTCCTTCGGTTGGAGATCGTGAAATCTGATATTACCGAGGTCCTTCGCCCGCGCTTCCAGATTGGCGCGGTTCGGGCCCTCGCCGCAGATGACGAAGGTCAGGTCGGGGCGACCGCGCAAAAGGCGCGCGGCCTCGACCACGATCTCGATACCCTGTTTGTTGGCGATATTGCCCGAATAGAGTGCGACATGCGGGGTCGTGATGCCCCATTCCGCCCGATAGCTCGAGGGGGCAGAGAGCGGCCGGATCTGCTCGATGTCGGCCCAGTTGCGGAATTCGATGAGCCGTTCGGGCGCGACGCCTTTATCCAGGCATTTGCGGCACATGGCCGGCGAAATCGTGCTCACCCGGCCGAAGGCGCGCAGAATCGCCCGCTCGACGGAAAGTGCCGCGCCGATCAGGTGCCGGCGTTTCACCAGGCCGGTCGCGGCCGCGGCCTCGACCTCGAAGTCCTGGATGTGGATCCACGTGCGCGCCCCGCGCAGGCGCGCGGCGATATAGGCCGCTGGCGCCGAAATCAGCGACGGCGCCACGGTCAGCACCAAGTCCGGCCGCCGACGATAGACGGCGGCTAGCATCGGCAGAAATGCCGAGGCCGCGAAACTCATATGGTGCAAGATGCGGCGCAGCCCGGTCGGATTGGCGGGTACATAGTGCGCGACATGAAGAATCTCGACGCCCGCCTCGACGCGGCGCCGTGTCCACCCGCCGCGATAATCGTCAGCGATGCGCCAGGCGGGATAATAGGGCTTGCCGGCGATCACACGCACCCGGTGGCCGCGCGCCACCATCGATTCGGCAAGCCCGGTGGAATAGACCCCGGTGCTTACCTTCTCCGGCGCGTAATTCAGGCCGAGGATCAGGATGTCGAGCTTGCCGTCAGGCGACATGGCGGCAAAACCAGTCATAAGTCGCCGTCAAGCCTTGGCGCAGGCCAATGCTCGGACTCCAGCCTAACCCGCGGATCTTGTCGGCACTCATCAATTTGCGCGGCGCGCCATCAGGCTTCGACAGATCATGGACAATCTGCCCTTCGAAACCGACGACGTCGCACACCAACTGGGTCAGCTCGAGGATCGTTATATCTTCGCCCGAGCCGACATTGACGTGTTCGAAGTCGGAATAGGTCTTCATCAAATGCACGCAGGCGTCGGCGCAGTCGTCGACATGCAGGAATTCCCGGCGAGGCGTACCGGTGCCCCAGACGATGATTTCCCTGTCGCCCCTGAGCTTCGCCTCATGGGCCTTTCGGATCAGGGCCGGCATGACGTGGCTCGAGGCGAGGTCGAAATTGTCCCCGGGCCCGTAGAGATTGGTCGGCATCGCCGAGATGAAGTCGCGGCCGTACTGCTTGCGGAAGGCCTGCGCCAGCTTGATGCCGGCGATTTTGGCCACCGCGTACCACTCGTTGGTCGGCTCCAGCGGGCCGGTCAGCAGGCTGTCTTCGCGGATCGGCTGCGGCGCGAATTTCGGATAGATGCAGGAAGAGCCAAGGAAGAGCAGCTTTTCCACGTCGTTGCGGAAGGCCGTCTCGATGATGTTTCCTTCAATCACCAGGTTGTCGTAGAGGAAATCGGCCGGGAACGAGTCGTTGGCCAAGATGCCGCCGACCTTGGCCGCGGCGAGAAACACGGCGTCGGGTTTCTGCGCCCCGACCCAGGCCCGAACCTGGGCTTGGTCCCTCAGGTCGACGGTCTTGCGGTCGACTGTCAGGACCGTGCAATTCTCCCGTTCGAGGTGGCGGACGATGGCGGACCCCACCATGCCGCGGTGGCCGGCGACCCAGATGCGTTTGCCGGTTAACGAATAGGGCGGCGTCACTTACGCCTCCTTCATGACGGTCGCGGTCTTCATCACCCTCAAGTCTTCGTTGACCATTTCCCGGCACAGGTCGCGAACCGCCGTGGTGTGGCGCCAGCCGAACTTTTCATGGGCCTTGCGCGGGTCGCCGATCAGCAGATCCACCTCGGTCGGGCGGAAATAGCGCGGATCGACCTCGACCAGGCAGCGCCCGGTCGCTTTGTCATAGCCCTTTTCGTCGACGCCGACCCCCCTCCATTCCAAATGGAAGCCGACTTCCTCAAAGGCCCAGGTGACGAATTTCCGCACTTCCGTGGTTTCGCCGGTCGCCAGCACGTAGTCGTCCGCCTTGTCCTGCTGCAGCATCAGCCACATGCCGTGGACATAGTCGCGCGCATGGCCCCAGTCGCGCTTGGCGTTGAGATTGCCGAGGTGCAGCTTTTCCTGCTTGCCCAGGCGGATCGCCGCGGCAGCCCTGGTGATCTTCCGGGTGACGAAGGTCTCGCCGCGCAGCGGGCTCTCGTGGTTGAAGAGAATGCCATTCGATGCGTGCAAGCCATAGGCTTCGCGATAGTTCACCACGATCCAATAGGCATAGAGCTTGGCCGCGGCATAGGGGGAGCGCGGGTAGAACGGCGTCTTCTCGCTTTGAGGCACCTCTTGGACGAGGCCGTAGAGTTCGGAGGTCGAGGCTTGGTAGAAACGCGTCTTTTCGCTGAGGCCAAGGATTCTGATGGCTTCGAGCAGGCGCAAGGCCCCAATGGCATCGGCGTTGGCCGTATATTCCGGCGTTTCGAAGGAGACGTGTACGTGACTCTGCGCCGCTAGATTGTAGATCTCGTCAGGCTGGGATTGCTGGACGATACGAATCAGGTTCGTCGAGTCCGTCATGTCGCCATAATGAAGAATAAAGCGCGGATTCTCGACGTGCGGATCCTGATAAATATGCTCAATTCGTCCCGTATTGAACGACGACGAGCGGCGTTTGATTCCGTGAACAATATATCCTTTTTTCAATAATAATTCAGAAAGATAGGCACCGTCCTGCCCCGTCACCCCCGTGATCAGCGCAACTTTGCCGATAGAATTCCGATTATTACTCATAGATTTCTCCATGGTGCATAATGATCACAGTGCCACGACTTGTCATTGTCTATGCCACCTATAGCACGTCGTTATGGTAAGTCGAGGTGACCGCGAAGGATCTGCTCGATTTCCACAATAAACACTTCGGCAGGCAATATCGTTTCTTCATTCTCAGGCATTGCCCTGCCGATGGTCCGACCAGGAAGCGATTGCCCTGCCGGATCGAATCAGACAGACAGAATCCATGCAATAGTCAAAAATGGGCAGTTTTTCGCCATTTCTTCCAGGCTCTTTGGTTTGAAACTTACTAATGGCGGCATCGTGACCCGCATGCAAACCAATGTCCATGCCGAAGTGCAGTGCACAATTGCCTATCGCCGATCGGATGCTTCGAAGAACTGATTTGAAGATGGTGTTGAAAACGAATTCGACGCCGTGGCGGCCCAAAGCCGCCGATCGTGTTCCGAGGTCTGGTGTAGGTGGCATTTTTTACCAACGGTAGCCGGCAGGGACTATTCGATTATTCCTCCGTGAGAGGCAGGCTATGGATCGGATCATCCGCGATGGCGGCGATGGTTTCCAGCGTCATGTATTCTGGATCGCTGGACGGCCCCGATTCGTCATTCTGCTCGAGGAGGATGGCGCCGATCAACCTGACAATGGCGGCCTCGTTCGGGAAGATACCCGCCACCCTGGTCCTGCGCTTGATCTCGCCGTTCAGGCGCTCGATCGGATTGGTGGAGTGGAGCTTGGCCCGGTGCTGGGCCGGGAACCCCTTGTAGGCGAGGACGTCGACCTCGGCGTTGTCCTGGGCAAAGACGGTGGCCGTTCTCTCGCATGTTGACGTAGGTGTGATGTGATACTTGTTCCATGAGGTTCAATCTCCCATTTTGTTCAATACGTTAACGCACTAAAAAGGCTGATTCGGCACTCTTGGCGAAAGCGGTAGCTTGCATCCAAGATAGCTACGCGGACTGGTCTCTCTCTTACACACTCGGAATGAGGACGAAGCATGATCGCGGATCGGCGGGAGATATTCACTGGCGGCGTCGCCGCGGGACTGGTCGTACTCGCCACAACCGCCGCGGCAGAGGAGGTGGTGGAGGGGCACGCCGTCCTCCGTCTGCCCACGCTGGATGCCCTGCGCGCCTCGACCCAAGCCCGACCGGGTGATCTCATCTTCCTCGATGGCCGCTCGGCAGCAGGGGACGGCGCCGGGGGGTTCTTCCGCAGTGCGCCCGCCCAGAACGAGACCGACGACGACGGCACGGTCATCCGCAGCGCCGCCCGCCCGCTAACCTTTTTCAGGGTCTTCGCCGGCCGTCTGTACAGTCGCTGGTTCGGAATTCCATGTGACGGCCGAACCGACGCCACCGCCTCGCTGGAGCGTTTCTGCCGGCGTCTCGATGCGAGCTGCGGCGAGGGCTATCTCGATCCCGGGACCTATTGTGTGACCGAGGCCGGACTGAAGAAACTGCCGCTCGGCGGCATCGGGCTGCCGTCGGATGCCACCTTGACCTGGGATTCCCGAGCCGAGATTGTCATGGATGCGGATGCCGTCTCAATCCCCCATGTTCTGACCGGCAGCGGCACACAAAACCTCAATCTGATCAACCCACGGGTTGATCTACGTGGAGTTGCCGGCAATGCCATCGGATTCAACGCCGATGGCGGTCGGATGGTCGACAATGTGATGGTGATCGGCGGGCGGCTGCGCGGGACCCGCGTCTTCCCGAACGAGCGGCCTGGCGAGGTCTTCCAAGGCGGCAAAGGCATCACATTTCAATGGGGTATTCGGGGCTGCCGCGTCATCGGCACCTATTTCGAGGATTGCGACATCGCCTTCTCCGTCGAAGGCTGGAACATCGACGCGGATTCGCCGGTGCAAGGTTGCAGTTTTTCGGACGTCCATGTGGAGAACTGCCCTTGCGCCGGCTATTTCTGCCAAAATCACCGCGACGACGGCCTCGCCTATACGGCCAGCGTCCTCTCCCGCGTTTCGGTTCTGGTAAACGGCATCACGCTGCACAACGTGGGCCGCAACCGCTACCGGACCTACGCCTTCGAGCGCATCAACCAAGCCGGCATCTCCGACCCCTTCATCGACCAGGGGGTCCCGCGAAGCCAAAACTTCAAGGGCAACTGGCGCGCGATACCGATCGAGGACGGTCTCGCTGAATTCGAGCCAGAACGCCACTACGCTCTTGGTGAAAGAATCCGCGTCACCCGGGATGCCCCGCTGTTCGGCGGCGCCTTCTGCTGGCGTTTCGCAATCGGCGTCGAGATCGTCAATGTACGCTGGGCAAATGACGACGACTATGGGCTTGCCGGAGCCTTCCTGCGTGGCAGCCCACGCAGTCTGGTGGTCAACAATGCCAGCATTTCTGCGGCGCTCGATACATTGCTCTGTCTCGACGCAAATCGCTGGCTCGGCGCCTATTGCCGCCCTTGGCCGGGTGTTGGGGGCGAAAACATTACCCTGTCGCTGATCCACGCGCCGGCGCGATTGGGCCGGATTGCCCGCGTGCTCGATCCGGCGGACGGCAATGTCCCTAACGTCCGTTTCCTGGACGTCTTTCTCCATCCCGACAATCTCGACGAATTGTTCGATCGGCCAACCGTCGTGGTGGCGGCAGGAAGAGGAACATGGTTTGCCCGCCTGCACGACTGCCATTCTGGCGGCACGCTGGAGGGCGATCCGGCGCTGATGCTGGCGGCCGGGGCTCGGCTCGCCGATGCCGGGGCGGCGAAGGGGCAGACTCTGCGCATGGCGCCGCTCCGACTGGTGGCGCCGCTGCATCTGCCGAACGTCGGGCAGGATGGCGCTCATCTGGTCCTCGGTCACCGCCGCTTCTGGGTCGACAACGACGGCCGCCTGTGGAATGCCGACATCGAGACGTCGGCGCCGGGCCGCCCTGTCGGTCGCGATTATCGCGCGGGCCCCGGCGCTCCGACCGGATCGGTCACACCGGCCTATGTCGGCGAGGACTATCTGGACACTGTGGCCAGGCGTTGGTTCAAGGCGACCGGCCTCGGCGTCACGGATTGGCAAGCACTCTGACGACAGGGACAATAGCCGGCTGAGGGTACCGCTGTTATTCTGGGGTCCTGATGTGAGCCCAGAGAACTGGATCGTTCGGCTTTAGCAGGCTGTTGAAGAAGTCTGTAGCGAGCGCCTGATAGGCATGATTCACTTTCTGGCGAGCAAGCCGGGGGAGAATGGGATGCGGGGATCGGACGGTCGGACGGGTTCGCTGTTCTCTTACGTTGACGTCGAGACGCGGGTACGGGGTGACCACCCGCTGCGGCCGATCCGGGCGGTTGCGAACGCAGCCCTGGCGGATCTGTCTGGCGACTTCGATGCGCTCTACACAGGTTTTGGGCGGCCGTCGATCGCGCCGGAGAAGCTGCTGCGGGCGATGCTGCTGCAGGCCTTCTACGGCATCCGCTCGGAACGGCAGTTGATGGAGCGGATGGAGTTCGACCTGCTGTTCCGCTGGTTCGTGGGGCTCGGGGTGGATGATCCGGCGTGGAACCATTCCAGCTTTTCGAAGAACCGGGAGCGGCTGCTCAAGGGCGAGATCGCGGCCAAGTTCCTGCGCGCGGTGCTGGCCCAGCCGAAGGTGAAGCGGCTTTTGTCGAGCGATCATTTCTCGGTCGACGGAACGCTGATCGAGGCCTGGGCCTCGACGAAGAGTTTCCGGCGCAAGGACGGGGGCGACGGCGGCCCTTCGGGTCCCGGCCGCAATGCCGAGCGCGACTTCCACGGCGAGGCGCGCAGCAACGAGACGCACGAGAGCACGACCGATCCGGATGCCCGGCTGTATCGCAAGGGGGACGGCCAGCCGTCGCGGCTGTGCTACCTGGGCCATGCCCTGATGGAGAACCGCCATGGCCTGGTGGTCGACGGCCATCTGACCAAGACCGGCAAGCGGCGCAAGACCCTGATCGACCGGCGAACCCTGCGCCACGCCGGCTATGCCGTCAGCCAGCGCTGCCGCAAGCGGATCGAGGAAGTGTTCGGCTGGATCAAGAGCGCCGCCGGCCTCGCCCGGGTCAAGCTGCGCGGGCAGGCCAAGGTCGAGACGGCCTTCACCCTGGCGCTGGCCGCCTACAACCTGATCCGTCTGCCAAGGCTCCTGGCAGAGGCCTCGCCATGACCGGGAGCGGCGAGTGCCCGCTGATCGGCCGCTGGCGGATCGTCGAGGCCGACCTGTGGGACCGGTCCCATCTCGACCTGGTCGCACCCGCCGCTCTCGTCGTCCGCGCCGATGGGTGCGGTGAGATCGCCTTCGGCGCCATGCAGGCCGGCCTCGATCTCGAATACGGCCGTTCAACCGTGTTCTTCACCTGGGAAGGCTTCGACGAGATGGACGAAGTCCATGGTTCCGGATCGGCAGAACTGCTCGACGACGGTCGTCTCGAGATCGCCTTCGCTTACCACCACGGCGACGAAGCCATCCTCAAGGCAATTCGAGAGACTTCTTCAGCAGCCTGCTAGGGGAAAAGCCGGAAAAGCCCGCCGCTTCGGCCGACCGTGCCGCGAGATCGGCGAAACCGGCCGGCAGGGCGGGCCAGGGATGGGCGCTCGCCGGATCTGTCACCTGATAGCGATAGCCGCGCCGGTCGGTGACCCAGCCGAGGGCGCCGCAGCAGGTCATGGCGACCGACATCGCCCTTCCGCCCGGCGTCGCCATGTGGCGGAAGGGCGCTGCCGCGGCGACGGCCTCGATTCCGGTCAGCAGGTCCGGCGCCGCGGCCCGGGCGAAACCGCGCAAGAGGATGGCTCCGGGTCCGATCTCGCGCCGGCCTTCGGTCTCGGAATCGAGCCGAGCCAGGAAGTCGGCGGTCATGCGCAGGCCGCGATCAGGGCCCGGGCCATGGCCGGATTGGCTTCCTTGAAGCCGCCGATGACAAAGAGGAAGACATCGCGGGGCGGCCCCGGCGGCTGGGGTGCCCCGGCGCAGGCGAGGTCTTCCGGCACGCCGCCCTGGGCGAGGTCGCGGGCGTGGGCCGCCCAGCGGGCGATCGCGGCGGCATCATAGCCGCCGGCCGCTTCGGTCGTGCCCATGAGGCGGAGGTAGGCGAAGGGGGCGGTCGGGTCGGCGATCTGGGGATAGGGGCTGTCGCCGGCGGTGATCACGGCGACCCCGTGGCGGCGGGCGAGGGCGACGAAATCCGCGCAGGCGAAGCTCGCATGGCGCACCTCGACCGCATGGCGGAGTGCGATGCCGTCGCAATCCCGCGGCAGGAGGGAGAGGAAGGCGGCGAAATCCTCGGGTTCGAAACCCTTGGTCGGCATGAACTGCCAGTTGATCGGGCCGAGCTTGGCGCCCAGCCGGGTGATGCCACTGGTGACGAAACGCTCGATCGAAGGGCCGGCGTCGGCCAGCACCCGGCGGTTGGTGGTGAAGCGCGGACCCTTCAGGGTGAAGATGAAATCGTCCGGCGTCTCGTCGTGCCAGCGCTGGAAGCTCTCCGGTTTCTGGGAACCGTAATAGGTGCCGTTGATCTCGATCGCGGTGAGCTGCCCGGCGGCATAGGCGAGTTCCTTCGCCTGCGCCAGGCCTTCCGGGTAGAAACGGCCGCGCCAGGGCGGGAAGGTCCAGCCGCCGACGCCGATCCGGATCCGCCCCGCCGCTTTGTCCTGCTCCGCCATGGCCGTCTCCTTCGAAACCAGGAGAACAGATCCCGGGGCCGGAGGCGACCCCGGGCTTGCGCTTCGATTCGGGCTTCAGTCCGTCAGCACACGGTTGGCGCCCTGGCGTTCCAGCATCCAGCCGGGATATTCCGGCGGCAGGGTGCTGACGGCGTCGAGGGCGGCGATTTCCTCAGGAGTCAGGCGAAGCCCGGTCGCCGCTAGATTGTCGTCCAACTGCTCGACCGTCTTGGCCCCGACGACGACAGAGGTCACCACCTTGCGCTGGAGAAGCCAGGCCAGTGCGACCTGCGCGACCGAGACGCCGTGTGCCGCTGCGATCGGCCGCATGGCGTCGATACAATCGAAGGCCCGTTCCTTGTTCACGGGCGGGAAGTCGAAACTGGCCCGCCGTGCACCCTCCGGCCCCTGGCCCTCGCGGGCATATTTACCGGAGAGCAAGCCGCCGGCCAGCGGGCTCCACACCATGAGGCCCAGTTTCTCGGCCTCGAGCAGGGGCGCGATCTCGCGTTCGAGGTCGCGGCCGGCGATCGTGTAATAGGCCTGCAGGCTGACAGGCCGCGTCCAGCCGTGGCGATCGGCGAGGCCCAAGGCCTTCATGATCGTCCAGGCCTGCCAGTTGGAGAGGCCGATGTAGCGGACATGGCCCTGGGCCACCAGGTCGTCGAGCGCGCGCAGCGTCTCCTCGATCGGGGTCAGCCGGTCGAAGCCGTGGATCTGGTAGAGGTCGATATAGTCGGTGCCGAGGCGGCGGAGGCTGGCTTTGACACCATCCATGATATGGCCGCGCGAGGCGCCGGCATCGTTCGGGCCGGGGCCGGTCACGCCGAAGACCTTGGTCGCCAGCACGATGTCGCTGCGCGGCCGGCCGGCGTTCCTCATGGCCCGCCCGGTGATCTCTTCCGAGAGGCCTTCGGAATAGACGTCCGCCGTGTCGATGAAATTGACCCCGGCGTCGAGCGCGCGGGCGACGATGCCGTCGGCGACACCCTGGTCGAGGCTGCCGATCGCGGTCAAGAAGCCGCGACCGCCGAAGGTCATGGTACCGAGGCAGATTTCGGAAACCAGCAGGCCGGTTCCGCCGAGCTTCTTGGTGCGCATGGGATCACCTCGTCGTTGGGGGCAGGCTCCTATCTAGGCGCCCATATCGCCTGACATAATGCCCGATCTTCGCGACAGGCTGTTCCGGACGGGCGAACAATCAGCCGCGGCCGGTTTCGAAATCACCCTTCTCGAAATCACCCTTTTGGGGCGGGGCGATCGGCTTGAACTGGCCGCGCTCGGGCTTGAGGTCGAGCAGCGGCGTGCCGTCCAGGCAATCGAGCCCGCGCACCAGGAGGACATTACCCTCCCGCCCTTCGAGGACCGCGATCGAGGTGCCGATCGGATTGGGCCGGACGGGCGAGCGGATGGCGAAAGTGCCCTTGGTCTTGCCGTCGCTGGCCGGGCTCTGTCGCACCAGGTCGCGCCGCGACTGGTCGAGCCAATAGAGCACTTCGAGCTTCGAGAAGGCCTCGATCCCGTCCAGCGCCTGATCCCAGGGCGGAAACACCTCGATCCGGCACAGCGGCCCGTCGTCCCGGCCCTGGCGCGGGCATTCCAGGCGCGAGGTCCAAGGGGTCCGGATCACCCCGATATAGACGAGGCCGGCATCCCGGGGTGCCGGAGCGTCGACCGCGACCTCGTTCGGGCGGATTTCATTGAGCCGCACCATGATCCACCCCCCTTGGCTATTGGACGAGGCCCCAGAATTTCAGGAGTTCGAGCGAAGAACAGACGCCGACGTCGCTGACCAACTGGCTGACCCCCCGGGGCACGACACCGCAGCCCCGGGCGGCATCGACCGGCACGGAATGGCCGATGCCTTCGAGGTCGGTGAATTGTACCGCCGGGCGGCCCGAAGCGTCGACCCAGGTCTGGCGTTCGTAGGGGCCGATCCTGTCGAGCCGCGGTTGCGCCTTGTCGAGGTGGAGAAGGCCCAACCACTGGTCCCGCACCCGCGGCCCGTTCGAGGGCGCGACCATGGGATCGTCGCTGCCCTGCCAGACCGAGAGCCGGGGCCAGGGGCCGGGCCAATCGGTCTTCTCGGTGATGCGGGCGGCCAGTTCTGCGGGATCGTCGGTACCGAGCCCGGCCATGGCGACCGGCGCGGTCAGTACCAAGTCGGCCTGGCCGACCGGCAGCGAGCCGAACACGCCGCCGGCCGCGATCAGGTCCGGGTAACCGGCCATCAGGATCAGGGCCATGCTGCCGCCCGCCGAATGGCCGGTGACGAAGACGCGCTTCGGGTCCAGGTGGTAGGCCTCGATCATGGCGACGATCATGGAATGGATCGACACCGGCTCGTCGCCGCGCGGGCCCTGCTGCCAGGAATTGAACCATTGGAAGCAATAGCTGGGGTCGTTGAAGACGCTCTGCTCCGGCGCCAGTACGGCGAAGCCATATTGATCGGCGAGGGTGAGCCAGCCGGTCTCGGCGACGTAATCCTCCGCCTTCTGGAAGCAGTGGTGCAGGGCGACGACGAGGGGGGCACCGGGCTTCAGGCTCTTCGGCACATAGGCGCGCATCCCGATCTCACCGGGGTTGTCGCCGAAGTGGCTGAACTCTGTGGTGCGCTCCTGTCGCGGAGATAGTTGAAGGGCGCAGGCGCCGACCAGCAGCAGCATGAGGCCGGAGATCGCACGCAAAAGGAACAGGCGCTTTGCCACCAGCCACCTCCCATGGTCACGGCGGCACCATGCGGTGGCGACGAGGACTTTGCAAGACGGGGTGCGCCGCCTATAGTCCGGCGCGACCGGGCGGCCCAAGGCGGATGCCGGTTCGACGAAGAAGACAAGATCCCGATGCGTCTGCCCCAGGAAATCCTGCTCTATCTCGCCAGCCTGATCTTCATCGCCTTTACCATCGGCTATGTCGCCCATTTCCGCCGGCCGGAGGGCACGCCCTGGCCGATGCGGGTGCTGGCGATCCTGTCCGGGGCGACCACCGGCGGCGTGATCGCCGAGATCACCGGCACCAAGGCGACCTGGCCTTCCTTCGGTTTCGCGGCGGTCTTCCTGCTCGCCTCCGCCGCCCTCTATGCCTGGACCATCCTGACCACGCGGCGGAGCCGCCTGTCGGTCGCCTTTTCGGGTGATTCGCCGACCTTCCTCCTGGAGAGCGGGCCTTACCGCCTGATCCGCCATCCCTTCTATACCGCCTATCTGCTCTATTGGATCGGCGGCGTGATCGCGGCGCGCCAGCCCCTGCTGGTCCCGGCGGTCGTGGTCATGGCGGCCGGCTTCGGCTGGGCGGCGATGCGCGAGGAACGGAAGTTCGAATCGAGTCCCCTCGGCGGCCATTACGCCGCCTATCGCCGCCGAGCCGGCATGTTCCTGCCTCGGCTCTCCGGTCGCGCATGACCCGCCTCGATTCCCCCGACGCGGGCCATCGGCGCCGCGAGCTGGACCTGTTGCGGATCTTCGCCTGCTTCGTCCAGTTCCCGTTTCATACCGCCAAGGTGTTCGACTTCGATCCCGAATACCACGTGAAGAACGCGGTCCATTCGGGGGTGCTCGACCTCTTCGCCGCCTTCTGCCATGTCTGGCGCATGCCGCTGTTCTTCTTCATCGCCGGCTTCGCGGCGGCCACCATGCTGTCGTCGCGGACGACGCTGGTCTTCGTCAAGGACCGCTTCGTGCGCCTGTTGCCGCCGTTGCTGGTCGGCCTGGTGCTCTTCGCGCCGGCGATCAAATATCTCGAACGCCTCGGTGGCATCGACCTCCGGCCGAGCGGGCTCCGCCCGACCAGTGGGCCGATCACCATCGATTATCTCGATTTCTACTGGCGCTTCTTCTCGCGCCTCAACCAGTTCACCTGGTCGCACCTCTGGTTCATCGTCTATCTGCTGCTCTTCGCGCTTCTGTTCGGCTGGCTCCTGCGTCTGATGGCGCGGGGCTACGACCGGATGGCGGGGAGCGCCCTGTGGCTGATGGCGCCCGCCGCGGTCGCCGCCCTGTCGGAGGTCTTCCTCCGCCCGATCTATGGCGACCTGCCCAATCTGTTCGGTGACTTCGCCAATATGACGATCGAGGTCGCCTTCTTCCTGATGGGCGGGCTGGTCTCGCGGCAGCCCAGGATCGAGCGGGTGATCACCGCCCGGCCGCTCGTCCTGCTGGCGCTCGGCCTCGCCGCCTTCGCCCTGTTCTACTGGGGCCGGGCCGACTTCGGCTGGCTCGCCCGGGCGGCCCGGGGCGTCGCCGCCTGGTGCCTGGTCGCCGGCCTGCTCGGCTTCGGCCGGCGCCTGTCGACGCGGCGCACCGCCTTCGACCGCTACATGGGCGAAGCGACCTTGCCGCTCTATGTCCTGCATCACCTGCCGGTGGTGGCGCTCGCCTTCGTCATGGTGCCGACGGCGCTGCCTCTCTGGGTCAAGGCGGCGGTGATCTGCTTCGGCTCCGCCGCCATCACCTTCGCCGCCTATCACGCGGTGGTCAGGCCTTATCGCCCGACCCGCTTCCTGTTCGGCCTGAAACCCCGGGCGGTGCAGCCCGGGGCACTCCAGATCCAGCCGACCCGGACCTAGGCGGCCCGGGAATAGGCCGCCGATTTCTCCAGGATATATTCGGCCGCCTTTTCGGCGGTCATGATGGTCGGCGCATTGGTGTTGCCGCCGATCAGCGTCGGATGCACCGAGGCGTCGACCACGCGCAGCCCCTCGATGCCGTGGACGCGGCATTGCGGGTCGACCACGGCCATGTCGTCGATCCCCATCTTGCAGGTGCCGACCGGGTGATAGACCGTCTCGGCATAGCGGCGGAGATAGGCTTCGATCTCCTGGTCGGTCTTGGCCGCTTCCCAGGCGAAATCATGGTTCTTCGCCCGCTTCGAGGCGAAGGCCTGGTCCAGGATGATGTCGCGCGAGAGCTTGAAGGCGCGGATCATGCACGCCACGTCCTCGCGCTTTTCGAGATAATTGGGATCGATCGCCGGATCGGCGAAGGGATCCGCCGACTTGATCCACAGCCGGCCGTGCGAAGTCGGGCGGAGCTGGCAGGCATGGGTCGAGAAGCCGTGGCCGAACTTGGTGTTGAGGCCGTGGTTCTCGAGCAGGGCCGGGATGAAGTGCATCTGCACGTCGGGCCGGGGATCGTCCGGATTGGTGCGGGCGAAACAGCCGGCCTCGGCCACATTGGTCGTATAGATGCCCTTGCGACGGGTCATGTAGTCGAGCAGGCCGATGATACCGCGATAAGACATGCGCCACGAGAAGCCGTAGGACTCGCTCGACACCGTGCGCTGCTGCAACGTGATGTCCAGATGGTCGCGCAGGTTCTTGCCGACGCCCGGCAGCGCGTGCTTCACCGCGACCCCGGCGGCCGTCAGGTCGGCCGGATCACCGATGCCGGAGAGTTGCAGGATCTGGGGCGAATTGATGGCGCCGCCGGACAGGATCACCGATTCCGCGGCTTCCTCGTAGCGGACTTGGCCGTTCTGGCGGAAGCGCACGCCGCGGGCGCGCTTGCCGTCCAGCTCGATCGCCATGACATGGGCGCCGGTCGCGATCGAGAGGTTGGTCCGCTTGCCCATGATCTCCCAGAGATAGGCCTTGGCCGCCGAGTAGCGTTCGCCTTCCTTCTGGGTCAGTTGGTAGTAGCCGACACCTTCCTGTTCGGCGCCGTTGAAATCGGTCGTCTGGTGCAGGCCCCAATGCTTGCCGGCCTCGATATAGAGGTCGCACAGCGGGTTCGGGTGGCGCGGGTCGGTGACGTTGAGCGGCCCGAGGTTGCCGTGAAACTGGTCGACAATGCGCTCGTTGTGCTCGGATTTCTTGAAATAGGGCAGCACGCGGTCATAGGACCATTCGTCCAGGCCGAGGGCGGCCCAGTCGTTGTAATCGTCCCGGTGGCCGCGGGTATAGATCATGGCGTTGATCGAGGACGAGCCGCCCAGCGTCTTGCCGCGCGGCCAGAACATCTCGCGGCCTTCCATGTGCTTCTGGGGCACCGTGTGATAGCCCCAGTTACGCGTCTTTGAGCGCATCAGGGCGACCACGCCGAAGGGCATCTGCACCGACCAGTGGCGGTCGCTCGGGCCCGCTTCGAGCAGCAGGACCTTGGTGTTCGGGTTGGCGGTCAGGCGGTTCGCGAGGACGCAGCCGGCCGAGCCCGCACCGATGATGATATAGTCGTACATGTCTCTCCCCTGACGTTCCCACCCGAACGGGACCGGTCTGTGCCGGCTTGAACGGTGCTCAGGTCCGTTCCGACAAATTGTCAGTCGAAAAATACCTGATCCCGGGCGGCTGAAAAGCTAAATCTCCCGCCGCCACAAAGAAAGCGGCCGGAAGGGAGAGAGTCCTTCCGGCCGCGACGTCGGCCCCAAGGGGCAGTCGGGGACCGACGCTGTCAGCGCCGAGTTTATTCGGCGGCCTGGCGCGGCACCGCGACAGGGGCGGCGTGGTGCGGGTCGGGCAGCTTGCCCGAGAGCGCGAGGTGGAGCCGTTCCTTGTCCAGCTCGCCTTCCATGCGGGCGACCACGATGGCGGCGACCGCATTGCCGATGAAATTGGTCAGCGCCCGGCATTCCGACATGAAGCGGTCGACGCCCAGGATCAGCGCCATGCCGGCGACCGGCACCGCCGGCACCACCGAGAGGGTGGCGGCCAGGGTGATGAAGCCCGAGCCGGTGACGCCCGCCGCACCCTTGGACGACAGCATGGCGACCAGCAGCAGCAGGATCTCGTCACCGAAGGCCAGATGGGTATCGGTGGCCTGGGCGATGAAGAGGGCGGCCATCGTCATATAGATGTTGGTGCCGTCCAGGTTGAAGGAATAGCCGGTCGGCACCACGAGGCCGACCACCGAGCGCGAGCAGCCGGCCCGTTCCAGCTTCTCCATGACGGACGGCAGTGCCGATTCCGACGAAGAGGTGCCGAGCACCAGCAGAAGTTCGCCCTTGATGTAGCGGAGCAGGGCCAGGATCGAGAAGCCGTTGTAACGCGCGACGATGCCGAGCACGCCGGTGACGAAGACGATCGCGGTCAGGTAGAAGGTGCCGACCAGGAGCGCCAGGTTGGCGATCGAGCCGATGCCGTATTTGCCGATGGTGAAGGCCATGGCGCCGAAGGCGCCGATCGGGGCCGTCTTCATCAGGATGTTCACCATGGCGAAGATCGCGGCCGAGACCGACTTCAGGAAGTCGTTCACGACCTTGCCCTTCTCGCCGGTCAAGGCCAGGGCGACGCCGAACAGCACCGAGACGAGCAGGACCTGCAGGATGTCGCCTTCGACGAAGGCGCTGATCATCGTGGTCGGGATGACGTTCAGCAGGAAGCCGACCAGGCTCTGCTCATGGGCCTTGGCGGCATAGCTGGCGACCGCCTTGGTGTCGAGCGTGGCCGGATCGATATGCATGCCCGAACCCGGCTGCACCAGGTTGGCGATGATGAGGCCGAGGATCAGGGCGAGCGTCGAGAAGCACAGGAAATAGACGAAGGCCTTGAGGCCGACGCGGCCGACCTTGCCGAGGTCGTTGGCACCGGCGATGCCGGTCACCACGGTGAGGAAGATCACCGGCGCGATGATCATCTTCACGAGCTTGATGAAGGCATCGCCCAAGGGCTTCATCTGGGCGCCGAGGTCGGGCCAGAAATGGCCGAGCAGGATGCCTACGGCGACCGCCATCAGAACCTGGAAGTAGAGCACCTTGTAGAACGGACGGTGCCCGTGGGGCACGGCGCCAGCGGCCGGAATATCCATTGTGACCTCCCTTGTGCCGGGCCGCCCCCGGGCGCCACGGCATTCGCCCGCTTGTTGCGGGCCATGACCGCTTCGCCTTTTGGCAAGCATTGTGCCAAGGGCCGAAAGCGACTACCTAAGGGCTCAAGTGCTTGAAATTCCACGGCCGCGGCGGGTTGCCGGGCAGATCCCGGAGGGTCTTCGGTGCGGCAGGCCACACAGGGCTCTGGGTCGTTGGGCGGAAATCCGCACGGCCCGAATCCGCAAGCACTGAATCCGCGTGGGGCCAATCCGCAGGGGGCGGAAGCCTGGGCCCGCCGCATCCGGCGTGACTGGGTGGCCTTCGTGCTGATCGGCCTGATCCTCCTGGTGGTCGCGGCCCTGGCGGCCGGTTCGCGTGCCGGCAGCGCCGCCCTCGACCAGTCGCTGGCCCAGGCGGCGACCGCCGCCCGGCTCAAGGTCGCCGTGCTGCGCGCCGAGATCGAGAAACACCGGTCCCTGCCCTTCGTCCTGGCCGAGGATCCCGAGGTCGCCGCCCTGCTGGCCGCTCCCGGCGATCCGGCTCGGGTCGATCACATCAACCGCCGGCTCGAAGAACTGAGCCAGGGCACCAGGGTCGGCGTCATCTATCTGTTGAACGACCGGGGCAAGACGTTGGCCGCCTCCAACTGGCAGGCGCCCGACAGTTTCGTCGGCCAGGACTATAGTTTCCGGCCCTATTTCCGGGATGCCCTGGCCAATGGCACGGGCGAGCATTTCGCCCTCGGCTCGATGTCGCATCACCCCGGCCTCTATCTCGCACGGCGGATCGGCGAGGAAGCCGGCGTCGTCGTCATCAAGCTCGAATTCGACGCCCTCGAAGCCGAATGGGCGGAAGACACCATGCCCGTGCTGGTCGCCGATGCGCGCGGCATCGTGCTGCTGACGGACCGGGCCGACTGGCGCTTCCGGACCCTGGCACCGCTGCCGCCGGAGACCCTGGCGGCGCTCCACGCCGGGCTCCAGTTCGGCGACGCCCCCCTCGACCCGCTGCCCCTGGCGGTGGCGGCGGAGGGGCGCACGGCGCGGATCGGCGGCACCGATTATGCGACCGTGGTCCAGCCGGTGCCCGGCACGGCCTGGACCCTGCATCTCTTCGCCGGCCTCGAACCCGAGCGCCGGCAGGCAGAGACGAGTGCCGCCCTGCTCGCCGCCCTCGCCGTGCTGGTCGCCATGGGGCCGGCCGGGCTCCTGCTGCGGC
>JAYSCC010000003.1:12187-25939 GCA_041915065.1 Zavarzinia sp. | reverse complement strand
GGCGGTCGCCGAGATCGTGCTGCGCAGCCAGGCCCAGGCGGTCTATTCGCCGGACAACATCGGCCATTTCGGCCTCGCCTTGCGCCGCTACGCCCATTTCACCTCGCCGATCCGGCGCTATGCCGACATCCTGGTGCACCGCGCCCTGATCCGGGGCGACAAGCTGGGCGAGGGCGGATTGTCGGACGACGAAGTGCCGGTGTTCGAGGAAACGGCGGAACACATCTCGCTCACGGAGCGGCGCGCCATGGCGGCCGAGCGCGAATCGACCGAGCGTTACCTCGCCGCCTTCATGGCCGATCATGTCGGCGCCACTTTCACCGGCCGGGTCTCGGGCGTCACCCGCTTCGGCCTTTTCGTCACGCTGGACGAGAGCGGGGCGACCGGCCTCGTCCCCGTGTCCTCCCTCGGCATGGATTTCTTCCGCCATGACGAGGCGGCCCATGCCCTGGTCGGCAGCCGCAGCCACCAGCGCTTCACCCTCGGCGATCAGGTCAAAGTGGTGCTGCGCGAGGCGACGCCGATCACCGGCGGCCTTGTCTTCACCCTGGCCCGACCGGGCGAAGAAGAGGCAGACTATCGCCCGGGCCGCCGTATCCCCGGCCGCCCCCGCCCCGCGTCAAGGGGTCGCGCACCCTTGAATAAGTCTAAGCGCAGATCTTAGATGCGGTGGCAGGCAACGGAGAACGCCATGCCCATCGACGTGAAGAGCAGCCCCGCCACCCCGGTGGCCGAAGAACCCCGCCACTGGCAGACAGCCGTGAAGCGGGGCTTCCGTCTGCGCTGCCCGCGCTGCGGCGAGGGCCACATGTTCCACGCCTTTCTCAAGGTGAACGACCGCTGCCCCGCCTGCGGCCAGGCCCTGGACCTGCACAAGGCGGACGACGCGCCGCCCTATTTCACCATTCTGGTCGTCGCCCACATCATCATTCCGCTGATGCTCGTGGTCGAGCAGACCTATTCACCGCCCGAGTGGGTCCACGCGGTGCTGTGGCTGCCCCTGTCCCTGCTGCTGGCGCTCACCCTGCTGCCACGCGCCAAGGGCGCCCTGATCGGCCTGCAATGGGCGCTGCGCATGCACGGCTTCGGCGCCGCCGAAGACGAGCCGGTGGCCGATCCGGCGGGCGAACTCCGCTCCGCCGGCTGAGCCTCTGTCGTCCCGTCCCGGTCAGGCCGCGCCGAGATGGCGCGCCAGCTTGCCCAGGGTCTGATAGCCGAATTCGACGGCGCCGAAGCCGATTCCGGCGTCGCGCTGTTCCTTGGTCGGGTGGAGCTGGCGCAGCGTCAGCACGGTCTTGCCGTCGCTCTGAGCGTCGAAGGTCAGGGTGACATGGAAGCGCGTGGGGTCGTCGTCCAGGTCGCGGCCGTGCTCGATCTCGATCAGCCGCGGCGCCTCCAGGCGCAGGAACACCATGCGGTTGTCGTAACGCGTGCCGTCCGGTCCCGTGAAGACGAAGCGCCAGCGCCCGCCGGGGCGGATGTCGCATTCCAGCGATTCGACCACGAAGCCGTCGGGCCCGAACCACTGCACGATTTGCGCCGGATCGGTCCAGGCTTCGAAGACGCGCTCGCGCGGGGCGGCGATCACGCGGCACAGCACGATCTCGCGGTCGAGCGCCCAGATCCTGCGGGGGTCCCAGGTCCTGTGGGGGTCAGCGTCCATGGCCGTCACCTTTCGTCTCAGTCGTTGCGAGGAAGCGTTCCAGACGGTCGAAGCGCGCCTCCCAGGCGGCGCGGGTATGCTCGAACCAGCGGGCGGCCTCGGCGAATTGCTCGACATTCAACCGGCACGGCCGCTTCTGCCCATCGCGGCCGCGCGCGATGAGGCCGGCGTGCTCCAGCACCTTCAGATGCTGCGACACCGCCGGCAGGCTCATCGCGAAGGGTGCGGCGATCTCCTGCACCGTCAGCTCGCCCTGGGCCGCCAGGCGGCTGAGGATCGCCATGCGGGTCGGGTCGCCGAGAGCTGCGAAGGTCTGGGCAAGGGATCGAGAAGCCTGCACGTCGCCGAACCGCCTTATATTTAAGTTATTGCTTAAATATCTCGAGACAGACTGTCGGTCAAGCGAAAGGCCGCATTCGTTCCCGAATGCGGCCCCCGAATGTGACCCCAGAATGTGCCCCTTGTTCTCGAAGAGGCGGCGCGAAGGCCCGGCTCAGAACTTCGGCGGTTCGACCCCGGCGGCGACCAGGGCGGAAACCAGGGTCGCCTTCAGCTTGTCGAGGGCGGCCTCGTTCGGGCCTTCGGCGCGGGCGACCAGCACGGCCTGGGTGTTCGACGCGCGCAGCAGCCACCAACCGTCGGCCGAATTGACGCGGACGCCGTCGGTATCATCGACCTTGGCGCCGGCCGCGGCCAGCGCCGCCTTCACCTTATCGACCACGGCGAATTTCTCTTCCTCGCGGACGGGGAAGCGAAGCTCGGGCGTGTTCACCATGGTGGGCAGGCGGTCGCGCAGGGTATCGAGCGAGACGCCCGAATGGACCACCGCCGTGATCAGGCGCAGCGCCGCATAGATGGCGTCGTCATAGCCATAGTAGCGATCGGCGAAGAAGATGTGGCCCGACATTTCACCGGCCAGCGGCGCCCCGGTCTCGGCCATCTTCGACTTGATCAGCGAGTGCCCGGTCTTCCACATCAGCGGCTTGCCGCCGTATCGGGCGACTTCGTCGAACAGCACCTGGCTCGCCTTGACGTCGGCGATCACAGTCTGGCCCGGCTTGTCGCGCAGCATGTCCTCGGCCAGGATCGCCAGGAGCTGGTCGCCCCACAGGATGCGGCCCTTCGAATCGATCGCCCCGATGCGGTCGGCGTCGCCGTCGAAAGCGATGCCGATGTCGAGCTTCTGCTCCGCCACCAGATGCTGGAGCTGTTCGAGATTATGTGGCTCGGTCGGATCCGGATGGTGGTTCGGGAAGGTACCGTCCACTTCCTCGTTGATCACCACATGGCGGCCCTTCAGCCCGGCCACGACGGCGCCCAGCACGGCACCGGCAGCCCCATTGCCCGGGTCCCAGCCGACCGCGAGATCATTGTCGATCGCCTCTTCGAGCAGGCGGGCGACATAGCGGTCCTTCACGTCCTCTTCGCGGACCGAGCCCTGGCCCTCGGCGAGGTCACCCGCGGCGGCGATCTTGCCGATGTCCTGAATCTGCGAGCCGAAGAACGACTTCTTGCCCTGCATCATCTTGAAGCCGTTGTGATGCGGCGGGTTGTGGCTGCCGGTGACCTGGATGGCACCGTCGGAATGCAGCGTGGTGGCCGCGAAATAGAGCATCGGCGTTGGGCCGACGCCGATCCGCACCACCTCGGCGCCGGCGGCCTTCAAGCCCTCGACCAGCGCCGCTTCGAGCGAGGGCGAGGAGACGCGGCCATCGCGCCCGACCACGATCACGGGATGCGCCTTGCCGGCACCGCGTGCGATCACGGTGGCGAAGGTCTGGCCCAGCGCCCGCGCGTCGCTCTCGTGCAGGGTCTCGCCGACGATGCCGCGAATGTCGTATTCGCGGAGAATCGACTTATGGAACTGATAGGCAGCCATCGGGGATGTCTCTCGATCTTGCGGGCGGGCGGTCACAGCTTGGCGGCGACCTGGGCGATATAGGGCTTCAGCTTGGGCCCGATGTCGGACCGGGACAGGGCGAAGGCGATATTGGCTTCGAGGAAGCCCAGCTTGTCGCCGCAGTCGAAGCGGGTGCCGTCGAAAGAAAAGCCGTTGAAGGGCACTTCGCCGATCATCTTGGCGAGCGAGTCGGTGAGCTGGATCTCACCGCCGGCGCCGCGCTCCTGGGTCTCCAGGTGATGGAAAACCTTGGGCGAGAGGATGTAGCGGCCGATCACGGACAGCGTCGAAGGGGCGACTTCCGGCTTCGGCTTTTCCACCAGGCCCTTCACCTCGGTCAGGCGGCCGTCCTGCTTGCCGGGGGCCAGCACGCCGTAGCGCTGGGTATGCTCGCGCGGCACGTCCATCACCGCGAACATATTGCCGCCGATACCCGAATAGGCTTCCGCCATCTGAGCGAGGCAGGGCTTTTCAGCCAGCACGAGGTCGTCCGGCAGGATCACGGCGAAGGGCTCGTCGCCCACCAGTTCCTTGGCGCAGAGCACGGCATGGCCGAGGCCTAGGGCTTCGGGCTGGCGCACATAGGAAACCTGGCCGAGACCAGGCTGCCAGGCGCGCAGCGCTTCGAGTTCGGCCGTCTTGCCGCGGCGGGACAGCGTCTCTTCGAGTTCGAAGTGCCGGTCGAAATGATCTTCCAGCGCGGTCTTGCCGCGGCTGGTGACGAAGATGAAATGGTCGCAGCCGGCCGCGCGCGCCTCTTCGAGGGCATAGTGGATCAGCGGCTTGTCGACGACGGGCAGCATCTCCTTCGGCATCGCCTTGGTGGCGGGCAGAAAGCGGGTGCCCAGGCCACCGACGGGGAAAACGGCCTTGCGGATCTTGATCGTCATGGCGGGAAAGACTCTGGCTGGACGTGCGGACGCTCGACGCGGCGTTGATGCCACGGGAGCTGCAGCCTAAGCAATGCGCGTCTTTGCCCGTTGTTCCCTATTCGGCGGCGCTGACGATCGGCGCCGTAGCCCGGTCGATCGCCGGCAAATCGAGGGAGGCGACCAGGGTACGCACTTCCTGCCGCGCCGCCACCTCGGACATGGTGAGGGAGGAGCCGGTGCGGCCGAGGTCCAGCATGGTCAGACCCTGGAGGAACAGCTCGCGGTAGGTGACGCGTTCGGACAAGCCGGCGACGACGCGGAAGCCGATCCGCTTGGCGAGCTTGGCCAGGACTTCGGAGACCCGGCGCTTGTTCCGGGCGTCGAGGTGGGAGACGCGGTTTCGCATCACCAGCCAGTCGATGGTGCCGCCGGTGCGGGCGCGGCGCTTCCGCATTTCCCAGACCAGCTCGGCATAGAGGCTGGGGCCGAGGATCGAATGGTCGTTCTGGTCGATGCGGGCGATCAGGTCGAGGTCGATGAAACTGTCGTTCATCGGCGTCAGCAGGGTGTCGGCACAGCCATGGGCCAGGCGCGACAGGAAACTGTCGGAACCGGGGCAGTCGATGATCACCACATCGTGGCGGTCGACATAATCTTCGAGGACCGAGAGGAAACGGTTCCGTTCGTCCGCCTGGGCTTGCTGGAAATCGGGCAGCTCGCTCCGCGTGACCACGGCGAAGCTCGGCATCAGCAGGTCTGTGCCCTCGGCCACCGCCTTGGCGCGGTTTTCCAGATAGCGGGTCAGGGTGCGCTGGCGGCCGTCGAGGTCGATCGTGGCGACCTTGCGGCCCTGTTCGAGCAGCGCGACCACCAGGTGCATCGCGCTGGTCGACTTGCCCGAGCCGCCCTTCTCGTTACCGAGAACGATGATATGAGCCCGCCGCCCGTTGGTCATGGAGCACCCGTAATTGTCCCGGCCGCGAGTCGGCCCCTTGATCATGGTCGGCCCCGCCCCTGGCCCCGTCAAGGACGGAGACGCAATAGATAGCGATCTAGACGAGATCGGCCACAATATCGGCCAAAGGTGCGGCCTTGGCTGCGGCATAGCCGGCGCCGCACCAAAGCGCCAGGAGATCGCCGTCCCCGGCCTTCCGCCCGGCCGCGCGGAGCGCCTGGGTCAGGGCATTCTGATAGGGGAAGGGCGGCACGGAAAGGCCCGCCGCGCGCAACTCACGGGTGAAGCGGTTGCCGAGGCCGATGGCCGCCCGGCCGGACCATTCGCGGATCAGTTCGACCGGCGCGCCGTCACCACGCCCCATCGCCGCTTTGTGGGCCGGGGGTGCCCCGCTCTCGTCGGCGCGGAGCAGCGCCGTGCCGAGCTGGACCATCTGCGCCCCGCGGTCGAGCGCCGCGCTTATACCGGCCCGGTCCATGATGCCGCCGGCCGCGATCACGGGAAGCTCGAGGGCGGCCGCGACCGTCTCGACCAGCTCGAGGGTCGGCACCAGGCTCGCCTCGAAGGGGGCGAGGAAACTCGCCCGGTGGCCGCCTGCCTGCGCCCCCTGGGCGACCACGGCATCGACCCCGGCCGCTGCCACGGCGCGCGCCTCGTCGAGCGTCGTAGCGCCGCCGATCACCACCATGCCCTCGGCCTTGAGGGTGGCGACCATGGCGGGATCGGGACAATCGAAGACGAAGCTCGCGACCTCTGGGCGTGCTTGGCGCAGTGCCGCGAGCTGGGCCTGAAAATCCTGCTCCGGCGGATCGGGCAGCACGGGCGGTGCGATGCCGGCGGCGGCATGGCGGGGCGCCAGGAAATCGATCATCGCCTCGACCGCGCCCGGGGCCGGCGGCCGGCCGACCGGCAGGAACAGATTGATGCCGAGCGGCCCCTTCGCCGCGGCCCTGATCTCCGCCACCTGGGCCTCGATCACCGCAGGCGCCAGATAAGCGGCGCCGAGCGAGCCGAGCAGACCGAGGCGAATGGATTCGGCAATGAAGCCGGGCGGGGTCGAACCGCCAGCCATCGGGGCCTGGACGATCGGGTAATGAAGCCCCAGGCGTCGCATCAGATCCATCGCCGCACCTCCCTGCGTTTCGATCAGCAAAGCGGAGCAGCGGGGCGGCGGCAAGCCGGCTAGACTCGGGCCCAGCCATGCAATCCGACGACATCATCCATGTGACCGTCCGCTCCGCCGTCGCCGCCCCGCGCGAACGGGTGTGGGCCCACGCCACCTCCTTCGCCGGTGTGAACTTGGAACTCGGCCCGTTTCTTTCGATGAGCCATCCGCCAGGCGGCGACGTGCTGACGCCCGAACTGGCGACGGGGGCGCCGCTGTTCCGGAGCTGGCTTCGCCTGTTCGGCGTGCTGCCGATCGAATGGGACCGGATCGGCTTTGCCGCGATCGAGCCGGGACGCGGCTTTTCCGAGCGTTCGACCATGGCCCTGCTGGCCCCCTGGCATCACGACAGGGCGCTGGCCGACATCGCCGGCGGCACGGCGATCGAAGACAGCCTGGCCTTCCGGCCGCGGCTACCCGGTACCGGCGGCATCGCACGGGCGATCGTGACCGCCCTGTTCCGCCACCGGCATCGTCGCCTGGCACGACTGTTCGGCCCGGCCCGGGCGATCGAGAGCCTCTGAACGCGGCGCGAGCGGCGATCCCGCCGCCCACGCCAGACGTCACATCACTTCTTCTGGGCCTTGGGGGCCTTCGCCTTGGCCGGCGGCTTGGCCGCGGCGGCGGCGGCGGCCTTCTTCGGCGCAACCTTCTTGGCTTCGGCCTTCTTGGGGGCCTCCGCCTTCTTCGGGGCTTCAGCCTTGGCCGCCGCAGGCTTCTTGGCCGCCGGTTTCTTCGCCGGGGCCGGCGCCGGGTTGTCGGCGACCACCTTCAGCGCGGGCTTCTTCGCCGTAGGCTTCTTGGCCGGCGCGGCAGCCGCCGGAGCCGGCACCGCAGCGGCAGCGGCGGCCTTCTTCGGCGCGGCCTTCTTCGGCGCAGCCTTCTTGGGCTCGGCCTTCTTGGCAGCGGGCTTTTCGGCCGGCTTCTTCGCAGCCGCCTTCTTCGGCTCGGCCTTCTTGGGCTCGGCCTTCTTCGCGTCGGCCTTCTTGGCGGCTGCCGCCTTGGCGGGCTTGGCCTTCTTGTCGTCGGCCTTCGCGTCGGCCGCTTTCTTCTCAGTCTTTGCCATGATCGATGTCACTCCGTCGGTCGAGGTGAACGAGACGCGGTGAACCGGCGGCGATCGTCGCCCCGCGGTCGACCGGAACGGCCGCATCGAAGCTCTCTCCCGGTGGCGGCCACACCCTCGGAGTGAGCGTCAACCGCCTGCGTCGGCAGGCGGATTTCGTCTCGCACCGGGCCCGCCGTAAGGCGAAGCACCGGTCCGATGCGATCTATTGCATTACAAATTGAAGCAGCGCCCGAAGGCGAATGCGGGAGAATAAAGCGCCCCACGGCCGCGTCAGCAGCCAGTTCGGCGGATCGGTTGACCCGGGCCTTATTGCGGCTCATGTCGATTCCGAATCAGGTCATCGCACAAAGAATATACACAATGCTGCAACATTGGGCATATCCAACCACCTGTGCGGGGGCAGATTATCGCAGCGAGTGATTGACAGGTCGGGCCCAGTGCCCTACTCGCGAGGCAACTTCGCGTGCCTCGAGAAAGTTCGCCGCCATGTCCGATGCCGCCCCCCTGCCGCTGCCCGTCGCACGTTCGATCGCCAGCCTGCGCCAGACCGTGGGCGATTGGCGCGCCAACGGGCTTCGCATCGGCTTCGTGCCGACCATGGGCGCGCTGCACGCCGGCCATCTGTCGCTGGTCGAAATGGCGCGCGCCCGGGCAGACCGGGTGGTGGTCTCGATCTTCGTCAACCCGACGCAGTTCGGCCCCAGCGAAGATTTTTCGAAGTATCCGCGCCAGGAACGGGCCGACGCCGCCCGCCTGGCCGCCTTCGGGGTCGACGTCCTCTATGCCCCGACGGTCGAGGAGATGTATCCCGCCGGTGCCACCACGGCGGTTACCGTGGGCGGCGTCACCGACCGCCTGGAGGGCGTGTGCCGGCCCGGCCATTTCTCCGGCGTCGCCACCGTCGTCACCAAGCTTCTGAACCAGGCGCGCCCCGACCTCGCGGTGTTCGGCGAGAAGGATTATCAGCAGCTCCTGGTGGTGCGGCGCATGGTCGCCGACCTCGACCTCGCGGTCGACATCGTGCCGGGGCCGACCGTGCGCGAGGCCGACGGGCTCGCCATGTCGTCGCGCAATGCCTATCTCTCGTCCGAGGACCGCGCCATCGCCGCCGCCCTGCCCGCGACCCTGAATTTCGTCGCGAGCCAGCTCCGCAACGGCCTCGATGCCGCCCCGCTGCTCGAAGCCGGGCGAAACCGGCTGCTCAAGGCGGGCTTCTCCGAGGTGCAATATCTCGACCTCGCCGATGCCGAGACCCTGGCCCCGCTCGAGCGGGCCGATCGTCCGGCACGCCTGCTGGTCGCCGCCAAGGTGGGCGCCACCCGCCTGATCGACAATGTCGCTGTGTAACTTTTAAGATTTCGCCTCGGGCGCGGCGAAGGCACCGGCCTTCTCGAGCGCCCGGAGCGTCACGGCGCAGAGCGCGGCACCACGCTCGATCAACAGGGGATCGAGGGCGACCGATTTGCCCGTATCGCCATCCAGCGCCAGCACCATGGCGCGGAAATAGCTGCGCCGGCCGGCGGCGCGGCCCTGGCCTTCGGGCGGATGCACGGTGATGCTCGAAACCCGCCAGCGCGACCACGGCCCTTCCAGGCGGAAGCCGCCCGCCCCGGTCACGGTCAGGCCGCGGGCATCGGCGCAGATGAAATCCGGCGCATCGGCCTGCTGCATCTGGACGTCGGCATAGAAGCGCTTCAGGACGCGCCGGCCGGTGAACCAGCCTGCGAAACCGGCAAGGGCGATCACCGCGAGGGCGAACCAGACCCCGCCCAGCGGCACCATGAATCCCGGCATATGCCCTTCGATCAGCCCGACCAGCAGCAGCACGGAAAAGGCCATCGCCGGCCCGATCGCGAAAGCCGTGGCCCAGCGGAGCGATTCGACCCGCAGCCGGGCCGCGATCGCGCGGCCCTTCAGCGCCCGCCCCTCGACGGGGAAGGAAAGCGCCCGGGCGAGCGGTGAATCGGCAAGCCGCGTCACCGCCCTTTGCTGCGCCTGGGACAGGCGATAGGCCATGTCAGGTCGCCGGGACGCCGGTGGCGATCACGACTGCCAGCCGGGACGCCGCTTTTCGAGGAAGGCGGAAAGGCCTTCCTTGGCCTCTTCGGTGGCGCGGCGCTTGGCGATGGCGACGGCGGTGAGTTCGCCCAGGCGGTCGTCGATCGGCATGTCCTCGATCTCGGCGACCAGGCTCTTGGCGCGAGCCACGGCGCCCGGCGCGTTCAGGAAAATCGCCTCGACCAGCTTGCTCATCCGCTCTTCGAGGGCGACCGCGTCGGGCAGCACTTCGGACAGCAGGCCGATCCGCAACGCCACCTCGGCGCCGAAGCGCTCGCCGGTCTGGAAGTAACGCCGACAGTTGCGGGCGCCGATGGCGCGCTGGACATAGGGGGCGATGGTCGCCGGCATCAGGCCGATCTTCACCTCGGAAAGGGCAAAGGCGGCTTTGGGCGTGCCGAGGGCGATGTCGCAGCAGGCGACCAGGCCGACGCCGCCGCCGTAAGCCGGGCCGTCGACCATGGCGATGGTCGGCATCGGCAGGCGGTCGAGCCTCGCGAACATGGTGGCGAGGCCGCGGGCATCGGCCAGGTTCTCGTCATAGAGTTGGGTCGCCTGGCGGCGCATCCAGTTGAGGTCGCCGCCGGCCGAGAAGCTGGTGCCTTCCGCCCGGATGACCAGGACGCGGATGCCATCCTGGCGGCCGAGGTCGTCGAAGATCGTCGACAGGCGGTCGATCGTCAGCTCGTCGAAGCAATTGTGCTTCTCGGGCTTGGCCAGGGTCGCGACGGCGAGGCCATCGGGCGAGACTTCGAGGCGGACGCCGGCTTCGAGATCCGGCAGTTCGGTGCCGGGGGCGACTTCGTTCATGTCGGTAGGCATGGGAACTTCCTCATAGGCGGAATGCGACGACTCGCCGTGTATCGACGGGATCCATGGTGCCGTCATCCCACAAACGGCTGGTGACGAGAAGGCTCATCGGCCTATTCCGTCACCTGGCCGTCGGGCCATTGCGGCAGGCCGTCGGCGATCTCGTAGGAATCGCCCTTGTCGGCGACGAAGATGTGATGGGCGACGCGAAGCCCGGTCGGCGCGTCGAGGCAGCCGAGTGCGACCGCCGTGTAATTCGCCTGCGGCCGCTCCCAGAACAGCGAAGAACCGCAGTCCCGGCAGAAGCCGCGCCGCGCCCGCTCGCTCGACCGGTACCAGGCGAGGCCGCGGCTGTTCTGGAACTGGAGCCGGTCGCGCCGGACCGCGGTATAGGGGCCGGGCGCCCCGTGCCAGCGCCGGCACTGCGAGCAATGGCACACCGAAACCGGGCCGAATCGGCCCTGGGCGGTGAACCGCACCGCGCCGCAAAGGCAGGCGCCGTATAGGATTTTCTCCTCGCTCTCCATCCCGACCTCTTCCTGGTTGCGCCATTCTCCGAGCGGGGCGGGGCGGGAGGCAAACTGAATTTCGCTCAGCCGTGCGCGCAGCCCGCCAAGTCGTCGAGGATCGGGCAATCCGGCCGCGCGTCGCCGTGGCAGGCATCGGCTAGGTGACGCAGGGTGCGCGCCATGCTCTGCAGTTCCGCGATCTTGGCTTCCAGCGTCGCGACATGGTCGAGCGCCAGATGCTTCACCTCGGCCGAGGCCCGGCTGCGGTCGCGCCAGAGATCCAGAAGCTCATGGATCGAATCGAGCGAGAAGCCGAGATCGCGCGCCCGCCGGATGAAGCGCAAGGTCTCGACATCCTGCGCCCGATAGCGCCGATAGCCTGCCTCGCTCCGCGCCGCCGGCGGCAGCAGGCCGATGCTCTCGTAATGCCGGATCATCTTGGCCGAGACGCCGGAAGAGGCTGCGGTTTCGCCGATGTTCATTGTTTAAGTCCCTCAGTCGCCGGGCGGCCGCGTCCGCGGCCTTGGCTCGCTTTGCTAGACGCCGGCTGCGCCGGCCCGCTTCGCGCCCCGCCGTTGGCGGGGTTGGCCCCCGCTTCGGGGGGCCAGACGAGTGGATGACGGAGCTTTCCGTAAAACCGGCCGCTCATGCGTCCGGCGCCTTCCAGCGGCGGAGGAGGAGGGCGTTGGTCAGCACGCTGACGCTGCTCGCCGCCATGGCGACACCCGCGATCACCGGCGAGAGCAGGCCGAAGGCGGCGAGCGGGATGCCCACCACGTTGTAGGCGAAGGCCCAGAACAGGTTCGAGCGGATCTTGGCCGCCACCGCCGAGGCGAGCGCGATCGCCGCCGGCACCAGGCGGGGATCGGGCCGCATCAGGGTGATCCCCGCGGTCGCTAGCGCCACGTCGACGCCGCCCGCCATGGCGATGCCGAGATCGGCCGCCGCCAGGGCCGGCGCGTCGTTGAGGCCGTCGCCGACCATGGCCACCACCTTGCCGGAACTCCGATAGGCGGCGATCACATGCGCCTTGTCGCCCGGCAGGACTTCCGCCGTGACATTGACGATGCCGAGGCGGCGGGCAATCGCCTGGGCCGCCGCACGCCGGTCGCCCGACAGCATGGCGGTGCCGATGCCACGCGCCGCCAGCGCCCGGATCGCCGGGGCGGCCCCCGGCCGATCACTATCCTCGAAGGCGAAGCGGGCGATCGCCTCGGTGCCCGACGTCAGCACGCTCTCGCTCGCCCCTTCGGCCAGCCCCGTGCCGGGCACCTTGGCCCCCGCCTCCTTGGCCGCCACCAGGCTGCCGAGCAGATAGTCCCGGTCGCCGACCCGGCCGGCGACACCGCGCCCGGCCAGGCTGCGCGCCGCCTCGACTGCGGGCAGAGCCAAGCCCCGCTCCGCCGCCGCCTGGCGCAGCGCCAGGCCGAGCGGATGGTCGTTGGCCGATTGCAGGGCCGCCGCCAGCGCCAACGCCGCGTCTTCGGACAGATCCGGCTCCAGCACTTCCAGGGCGACCAGCCGGGGCTTACCCTCGGTCAGCGTGCCGGTCTTGTCGAAGACCACGAGATCGATCGTGCGCGCCGCCTCCAACGCCGCCGGATCGCGGATCAAGATGCCGTTCCGCGCGGCGAGCCCGGTGCCCACCATGATCGCCGCCGGGGTCGCCAGGCCGAGGGCACAGGGACAGGCGATCACCAGCACCGCGACGCCATGGATGATCGCCGTCTCGGCATCCGCCCCGGCGAGGCCCCAGCCGAGCATGGCGGCGGCGGCGATGGCGATCACCACCGGCACGAAGATCGCGGCGATGCGGTCGACCAGGCGCTGAATCGGCGGCTTGGAGCCTTGAGCTTCCGCCACCATGCGCATCACCGTGCCGAGGAAGGCGCGGTGCCCGGTCGCGGTGACGCGGACGAGAAGCCGCCCCTCGCCGTTGACGGCGCCGCCCACCACGGTGTCGCCCGGCGCCTTGGCCACCGGCAAGCTCTCGCCGGTCAGCAGCGCTTCATCGACCGCGGAGGCGCCTTCCTCGATCACGCCGTCGGCCGCGATACGCGCCCCGGCACGGACCAGGATATGGTCGCCGTCGGCCAGTGACGCGACCGGCACTTCGACTTCCTGACCGTCCTCGATCCGGATCGCCTTGTCGGGCCGGAGCGCCGCCAGGGCGCGCAAGGCCGAGCCGGTCTCGCGCTTCGCCCGGGCTTCCAGATATTTGCCGAGCAGGACAAGGGCGATCACCGCCGCCGAGGCTTCGAAATAGAGATGCTGCGCGCCCCGGACCAGCAACAGATAGAGGCTGAGGCCATAGGCCGCCGAGGTGCCGAGCGCCACCAGCAGGTCCATATTGCCGGCCCCGGCCCGGAGCGCCTTGTAGCCATGCAGATAGAAGCGCCAGCCGAAGGCGAATTGCACCATGGTGCCGAGGCCGAGCTGGGTCCAGCCCGAGAGCATCCAATGCTGCCCGAACAGCTCGCCCACCATGGGCACCAGCAGCGGCAGGGTGAGCAGCAGGGCCAGCACCACTTCGGCACCATGGGGCGCCGCCGCACCGACCTGGCGCGCGGGATCGAATTCGTCGGCCGCGAGATGGGCTTCATAGCCGCTCGCCTCCACCGCCTCGATCAGGGCGGCGAGCGGCGCCTTGCCGTCGACCCGCGCCGTCTCCGTCGCCAAGTTGACCGAGGCCGCGGAAACCCCGGGCACCGAGGCCAGGGCCTTTTCGACCCGCGCCACACAGGAGGCGCA
>JAYSCC010000003.1:0-12171 GCA_041915065.1 Zavarzinia sp. | reverse complement strand
GGTGGTCATCGCATATCCAATCGCTGTCTGGGCTTCAGCGAACACCTTCCCAACGTGGGAAGGTCAAGCATGAATTTCCACCTTGACCTTGCCATGGTGGCAAGCCCCATCTTGTGGCGGTGAGAACAGGAGTGCGTGAAATGCAAGTTCTGGAAGTCACCGGCATGACCTGCGGCGGTTGTGCCAAGTCGGTCGAGAAGGCCGTGGCCAAAGTGGCACCCGATGCCGCCCCCAAGGTCGATCTCGACGCCGGCAAGGTCAGCTTCGCCGACGGCGTCGATCCAAAAGCGGTGGCGCAGGCGATCGAACGCGCCGGCTTCGGCGTCAAGGCGGCCTGATCCTCTGTATGCCCAACGATCACACCCCGGCCGATCATCCGCCCCTGCTACGCCGCCCGGCGCTGCGGCGCGACGGTGCCATGGCCGAGGCGGTGGTCGACGTGCTGGCCGCGGAAGTGCCGGTCGCCCTGGTCTATAACGGCATCTCCCATGCCGTGATGATGGCGACGCCCCAGGACCTGGAGGATTTCGCCCTCGGCTTCTCCCTCGCCGAAGGCATCGTCGAGCGCGCGGGCGAAATCCGCGAGATCGAGCGCCAGGACCATGCCCGCGGCATCGAGCTGCAGATGGAAATCCCGCCTGCCCGCTTCGCCGCCCTGAAGGACCGGCGGCGCAGCCTGGCCGGGCGCACCGGTTGCGGCCTCTGCGGTATCGACAGCCTGGACCAAGCGATCCGCCCCCTCGCCCCGCTCGGCCCCGGGCCCGTGGTCGGGGCGGCGGCGATCGCCCGGGCGATGGCGGAACTGGCCGCCGGCCAGCAGTTGAACCGCGAATCCCACGCCGTCCATGCCGCCGCTTTCGCCGATGCACAGGGTCACGTCCTGCTGCTCCGCGAGGATGTCGGCCGCCACAATGCGGTCGACAAGGTGACCGGCGCCTTGGCCCGGGCCGGACTCGATCCAGCGACGGGAATGCTCGCGGTAACCAGCCGCTGTTCCTACGAGATCGTGCAGAAGGCGGCCCAGGCCGGCATCGCCGTGATCGCCGCCGTCTCCGCCCCGACCGGCTTTGCCGCCGCCCTGGCGGAGGACGCCAATATCACCCTCGCCGCCTTCGCCCGCGGCAGCCGCTGTACGATCTTCGCCCATCCCGAGCGGATCGCGGCATGACCAAGCTGATCGGCTTCGCGGGCTGGAGCGGTTCCGGCAAGACCACGCTGATCACCCAGGTGATCCCGGCCCTGATCGCGCGCGGCCGCACGGTCTCGACCGTCAAACACGCGCACCACGATTTCGACATCGACAAGCCGGGCAAGGACAGCCACCAGCACCGAATGGCCGGGGCCAGCGAAGTCATGGTCGCCTCCGCCAACCGCTTCGCCCTCATGCATGAATATCGCGGCGCCCCGGAATTGGACTTGGCTGCCCTGCTCGCCCGCATGGCGCCGGTCGATGTCGTGGTGGTCGAAGGCTTCAAGCGCGATCCGATCCCCAAGATCGAGGTCCATCGGCCCGAGGTGCGAAAACCCCTGCTCCACCCGGACGATCCCCAGATCGTCGCGGTGGCGAGCCCGGCGCCGCTGCCCGGCGTGACCCTGCCCTTCCTGCCGCTCGACGATGCCGGCGCCGTGGCCGATTTCCTGATCGAACAGGGCCTGGCGTGAGCAAGCCGCTGCTGACCCTGCCCCTGCTGACCTTGGCCGAGGCGCAAGTCCTGATCGCCCGCCACATCGCCCCCTGCCCGGGAAGCGAGTGCCTGCCCGTCACCGAAGCCGCCGGCCGCGTGCTGGCGAGCGACGTGACCGCGACCCGTCTGCTGCCCGCCGCCGACAACAGCGCGGTCGACGGCTATGCGCTCCGTGCCGCCGACGCCGGCCCCCGCCGGGTGATCGGACGGGCCGCCGCCGGTGCCCCCTTCGCCGGCTGCCTCGGCTCGGGCGAGGCGGTGCGGATCTTCACCGGCGCCCTGTTGCCGGCCGGCGCCGACGCCGTCGCCATGCAGGAATGCGCCACGGTGGCGGACGGAATGCTCCGGCTTGAGGTGGAGCCCCGCGCCCATGCCAATGTGCGGCGGGCGGGCGAAGTGCTGAAGCCGGGCGAAAAGGTGCTGGCCGCGGGCCTCCGCCTCTCGCCCCTCCACATCGGCCTGCTCGCCGATCTCGGCGCTGCCGACGTCTCGGTGCGACTCCAGCCCCGCGTCGCTCTGATCTCCTCCGGCGACGAACTGGTGCCGGCCGGCACGCTGGCCGCGGATCATCAAGTGGTGGACAGCAACCGGCCGATGCTGCGCGAATGGCTGCGCGGTGCCGGCTGCCGGGTGACCGACTGGCCGATCCTGCCCGACCGCCGCACCGTGATCGCCGAAGCCCTGCAGGAGGCCGCCGCGAGCCATGACCTCGTGGTCACCACCGCCGGCATGTCGGTCGGCGAGGAGGACCATGTGCCGGCCGTGCTCAATGCCGCGGGCGGCATGATCTTCCACCGCCTGGCGATCAAGCCGGGGCGGCCGGTCGGCCTCGGCCGCATCGGGCAGACGCCGGTGCTGGGCCTGCCGGGCAATCCCGGCGCGGTCGCGGTGGTCTTCACCGTGCTCGGCCGCGTCCTGATCCGCCGCCTGGCGGGCGAGACCGCGGGCGAGGTGCGGCGCCTCCGCCTGCCTTCCGGCTTCGCCTTCGAGAAACCGGCCGGCGACCGCATCTATCTGCCCGGCCGCCTGACATCCGACGGCACGGTCGAACGGCTGGCGGTCGCCATGGCCGGCAACCTTGCCTGGAGCGGGCAGGCCACCGGCCTGATTGAAATGCCCGAGCCGGCAACGGCGATTGCACCGGGCGATCCCGTCGCCTTCATCCCCTTTTCGGGCGCCCTGGGGTGAGCGAGCCCCGGCCCCTCGGCCTGATCCTGGCGGGCGGGCAGGCGCGGCGGCTCGGCGGCGGCGACAAGACCCTGCTGCCGCTCGGCGGCCGGCCACTGCTCGGCCATGTGATCGAGCGCCTAGTGCCCCAATGCGCCGAACTCCTGCTCAATGCCAATAGCGATCCCGCGCGTTTCGCCGGCTTCGGCCTCGCCGTGGTTCCCGATCCGGTGGCGGGCCGGCCCGGGCCGCTGGCCGGTGTTCTGGCCGGCCTCGCGCGCGCCGCGGGCCGGCACCTGCTCACCGTGCCGGGCGATGCTCCGTTCTTGCCGGCCGATCTGGCGCAGCGCCTCGCCGCCGCGGGCGGGCAGGTCGCCGTCGCCGCCTCGGGCGGGCGGATCCATTGGGCGACCGCGCTGTGGGACCCTGCCCTGGCCGCCCCGCTCGAACGGGCGCTGGTCGACGAGGGCATCCGCAAGGTCGAGGATTTCGCGCGCCGTTTCGACCTCGCGGTGGTGGACTTCGAGGCGGAAGGGCGCGATCCCTTCTTCAACGTGAACCGGCCGGAAGACCTGGCCGCCGCCGAAGCCCTGCTGCCATGATCACCAAGCTCGAATTCCTGCTGGCGCTCGCCCGCGAACGGCATTTCGGCCGCGCCGCCGAAGCCTGCCACGTCACCCAGCCGACCCTTTCGGCCGGGATCAAGCAGCTCGAGGCGGAACTCGGCGTGCTCCTGGTCCAGCGCGCCTCGCGCTTCCAGGGCCTGACGCCCGAGGGCGAGAAAGTGCTGGAATGGGCCCGCCGCCTGGTCGGCGACGCCAGGGGGCTCCGCCAGGACATCGAGGCGATGCGCCGGGGCCTGGCCGGACACCTGAAGATCGCGGCGATCCCGACCGCCCTCGCCATGGTGCCGCGCCTGACCACACCCTTCCGCGCCCGCTATCCGAAGGTGCATTTCACCGTCCTCTCGCGCACTTCGATCGAAGTCCTCGGCCTCCTGGAAAACCTGGAGATCGATGCCGGCATCACCTATCTCGACAACGAGCCGCTCGGTCGCGTCACCACCGTGCCGCTCTACCGCGAGCGCTACCGCCTGCTCACCGCGGCGAGCGCGCCGCTGGGTGACCGTGCCCGCGTCACCTGGGCCGAGGTCGGCCAACTGCCGCTGTGCCTGCTGACGCCGGACATGCAGAACCGCCGCATCATCGACCAGCTCCTCCGCGAAGCCGGCACCAGCCCCTCACCCACCCTCGAATCCAATTCGATGATCGTGCTCTTCGCCCATGTCCGGACCGCGAAATGGGCCAGCGTCATGCCCGCCAAACTGGCCGGTGCCCTGGGCCTGCCCGACAATGTCCGCTCGATCCCGATCGTCGAACCCGACGCCGCCCACACGATCGGCCTCGTGGTGCCCCACCGCGACCCCATGACCCCGCTGACCGCCGCCCTGGTCGCCCAAGCCGAAGCCGTCGCCCCCGCCATCGCCGAGGACGACTAGCTTAATAGAATTGTTCTATTGCATCATAGAATTCACCCCCTTGATCGCGATCGACAATCGCCGGACCTTGGGAGAAATCGCGAGAAGGGATTGTCGCGCCGATGTCGCATGAAATGGCCGAGCGGGAACGCTTGCGCGAGGTGATCGCGCGTTTTGCCGGGGTGGAGGGGGCGACCCTGCCGATCCTCCATGCGATCCAGGCGGAATTCGGCCATGTGCCGGCGGCGGCGGTGCCGCTGATCGCCGAGGCGGAAAACCGCTCGCGGGCGGAGATTCACGGCGTCGTCAGCTTCTATCACGATTTCCGGGAGCAGCCGGCGGGCGAGCATGTCGTCAAACTGTGCCGGGCCGAGGCCTGCCAGTCGATGGGCGGCGAGGCGGTGGCGGAACATGTCTGCCGCCGGCTCGGCCTCGCTTTCGGCGAGACGGCGGCGGATGGCTCGGTCACACTGGAACCGGTGTTCTGCCTCGGTCTCTGTTCGACCGCACCGGCCGCCATGGTGGACGACCGCCTGGTCGGCCGCCTGACCCCGGCCAAGGCCGAGCGCCTGGTGGCGGAGCTGCTGCCGTGAACGCCCTCACCGTCCCCATCACTGTCTATGTCCCCCAGGATGCCGCGGCGCTGGCCGTGGGCGCCGATGCCGTCGCCGATGCGATCCGCGTCGAGGCGGGCAAGCGCGGCTTGCATCTCCGCCTGATCCGCAACGGCTCGCGGGGCTTGCATTGGCTGGAACCCCTGGTCGAGGTGGTGACGCCGGCAGGCCGCGTCGGCTACGGCCCGGTCGAGCCCGAGGACGTGACCCGTCTCTTCGCCGAGGGCTTGGCCGAAGGGCGCGGCGGCCTCGGCCTGGTCGAGGAGATTCCCTTCCTGAAGCGGCAGACCCGCTTCACCTTCGCCCGCTGCGGCGTCATCGCCCCCCTTTCGCTCGACGATTATGCCGCCACGGACGGCTGGAAGGGCCTGGCCCGGGCGATCACAATGGCGCCGGCCGAGATCGTCGCGGAAGTGACCAAATCGGGCCTCCGCGGGCGGGGCGGCGCCGGCTTCCCGACCGGCATCAAGTGGAAGACCGTGCTGGACGCCCCGGCGACCCAGAAATATGGGGCGCAGAAATATGTCGTCGCCAATGCCGACGAGGGCGACAGCGGCACTTTCGCCGACCGCATGTTGATGGAAGGCGATCCCTTCCACCTGATCGAGGGAATGGCGATCGCCGGTCTCGCCGTCGGCGCCACCAAGGGTTACATCTACACCCGCTCCGAATATCCGCATGCCATCGCGATCATGAATTCGGCGATCGCCATGGCGCGCGACGCCGGCTTCCTGGGCCATAACGTGATGGGTTCCGGCCGGGCCTTCGAGCTCGAACTCCGGGTCGGCGCCGGGGCCTATGTCTGCGGCGAGGAGACGGCGCTTCTGGAGAGCATCGAGGGCAAGCGCGGCCAGGTCCGGGCCAAGCCGCCCCTGCCGGCGCACGAAGGCCTGTTCGGCCAGCCCACGGTGATCAACAACATCCTCTCCCTCGCCTCGGTGCCCTTCATCCTGCACAAGGGGGCGCAGGCCTATGCCGACCTCGGCTTCGGCCGTTCGCGCGGCACCATGCCGATCCAGCTCGCCGGCAATCTGAAGCAGGGCGGGCTGTTCGAAGTCGGCTTTGGCATCACCCTCGGCGAACTGGTGAACGAAGTCGGCGGCGGCACGGCGAGTGGCCGGCCCGTCAAGGCGGTACAGGTGGGCGGGCCGCTGGGCGCCTATTTCCCGCCCGCGCTGTTCGACACGCCCTTCGACTATGAAGCCTTCACCAAGGCCGGCGGGCTGATCGGCCATGGCGGCATCGTCGTTTTCGACGATAGCGCCGACATGCTGAAACAGGCGCGTTTCGCGCTCGAATTCTGCGCCATCGAATCCTGCGGCAAATGCACGCCGTGCCGGATCGGCTCGACCAGGGGCGTCGAGACGGTCGACAAGATCGCCGCTGGACGCGATCCCGCCGGCAATCTCGCCCTGCTCGAAGACCTGTGCGAGACGATGAAATTCGGCTCCCTCTGTGCCCTCGGCGGTTTCACGCCCTATCCCGTGCTCTCCGCCCTGCAACATTTCCCCGACGATTTCGCGCGCGGCACCGTGCCCGCGGCGGCCGAATAGGAGTGGCCCCATGTCCCTCGTCCCCGAGACCGACTATGGCACCCCTGCCGTCACCACCGGCAAGGTGGTGAACCTGACCATCGACGGCCGGAACGTCACGGTGCCCGCCGGCACCTCGATCATGCGCGCCGCCATGGAGATGGGGACCCAGATCCCCAAGCTCTGCGCCACCGACAGCGTGAAGGCCTTCGGCTCGTGCCGGCTCTGCCTCGTGGAGATCGAGGGCAGGCCGGGCACGCCCGCCTCCTGCACCACGCCGGTCGCCGAAGGCATGGCGGTGAAGACCCAGACCGAACGCCTGAAGCGCCTGCGCAAAGGCGTGATGGAACTCTATATTTCCGACCATCCGCTGGACTGCCTGACCTGCGGCGCCAATGGCGACTGCGAATTGCAGGACATGGCCGGCGCCGTGGGCCTTCGCGATGTCCGCTATGGCTATGCGGGCGAGAACCACACCCAGTCGACCAAGGACCAGTCGAACCCCTATTTCGACTACGACCCGTCGAAATGCATCGTCTGTTCGCGCTGCGTCCGCGCCTGCGAGGAAGTGCAGGGCACTTTCGCCCTGACCATCGAAGGCCGCGGCTTCGACAGCCGGGTTTCGCCCGGCGCGCATGAGACCTTCCTGACCTCCGAATGCGTTTCCTGCGGCGCCTGCGTGCAGGCCTGCCCGACCGCGACGCTGATCGAGAAATCGGTCGTGGAGATCGGCCAGCCGGAACATTCGGTGGTCACCACTTGCGCCTATTGCGGCGTCGGCTGTTCCTTCAAGGCCGAAATGCGGGGCGAGGAATTGGTGCGCATGGTGCCCTGGAAGGACGGCAAGGCGAACCGCGGCCATTCCTGCGTGAAGGGCCGTTTCGCCTGGGGTTACGCCACCCACCGCGACCGCATAACGAAGCCGATGGTGCGCGCCAAGATCACCGATCCCTGGCGGGAAGTGAGCTGGGACGAAGCCTTCGCCCATGTCGCCAGCGAATTCCGCCGCCTTCAGGCGACCTATGGCCAGGCCGCGATCGGCGGCATCACCTCGTCGCGCTGCACCAACGAGGAAACCTATCTTGTTCAGAAGCTGATCCGCGCCGGCTTCGGCAACAACAATGTCGATACCTGCGCCCGGGTCTGCCATTCACCGACCGGCTACGGCCTGAAGACCGCCTTCGGCACTTCGGCGGGCACCCAGGATTTCGATTCGGTCGAAGACTCCGACGTCGTCCTGGTGATCGGCGCCAATCCGACCGACGGCCACCCGGTCTTCGCTTCGCGGCTGAAGAAGCGGCTCCGCCAGGGCGCCAAGCTGATCGTGGTCGACCCGCGCCGGATCGATCTCGTCCGCAGCCCCCATGTCGAGGCGGCCTATCACCTGCCGCTCCGTCCCGGCACCAATGTCGCGGTGGTGACGGCGCTGGCCCATGTCATCGTCACCGAAGGCCTGGTGAACGAGGATTTCGTGCGCGCCACCTGCGACTGGGACGAGTTCCAGGACTGGGCCGGCTTCGTCGCCGATCCGCGCCATTCACCGGAAGCGGTCGAGAAGATCTCGGGCGTGCCGGCGGAGCTGATCCGCGGCGCCGCCAGGCTCTACGCCACCGGCGGCAACGGCGCGATCTATTACGGCCTCGGCGTGACCGAACACAGCCAGGGCACCACCACGGTGATCGCCATCGCCAATCTGGCCATGGCGACCGGCAACATCGGCAGGCGCGGCGTCGGCGTCAATCCGCTGCGCGGGCAGAACAATGTCCAGGGTTCCTGCGACATGGGCTCCTTCCCCCATGAGCTGCCCGGCTACCGCCACGTCTCGGAAGACGCCACGCGGGATATTTTCGAGAAGCTCTGGGGCGTCACCCTGTCGGACGAGCCGGGGCTGCGCATCCCGAACATGTTCGATGCGGCGCTCGAAGGCAGCTTCAAGGGCCTCTATGTCCAGGGCGAGGACATCGTGCAGTCCGACCCCGACACCAAGCACGTCACCTCGGGCCTTTCGGCCATGGAATGCGTGGTGGTGCAGGACCTGTTCCTCAACGAGACCGCCAATTACGCCCATGTCTTCCTGCCGGGCTCCACCTTCCTCGAGAAAGACGGCACCTTCACCAATGCCGAACGCCGCATCAACCGCGTGCGCAAGGTGATGACGCCGAAGAACGGCCTCGCCGATTGGGAAGTGACGCAGAAGCTGGCCCAGGCGATGGGCATGGCGATGAACTACGGCCACCCGTCCGAGATCATGGACGAGATCGCGGCGACCACGCCGAGCTTCGCCGGGGTTTCCTACGCCAGGCTGGAGGAAATGGGCTCGGTCCAATGGCCGTGCAACGAGAAGGCGCCGGAAGGCACGCCGATCATGCATATCGGCGGCTTCGTGCGCGGCAAGGGCAAATTCGTCATCACCGAATATGTCGCGACGGACGAGAAGACCGGGCCGCGCTTCCCCCTGCTGCTCACCACCGGCCGCATCCTGTCGCAATATAACGTGGGCGCGCAGACGCGGCGCACGGCGAATACCGTGTGGCACCCGGAAGATCTCCTGGAAATCCACCCCTATGACGCCGAGACCCGCGGCATCAAGGAGGGCGATTTCGTGAAGCTGCAAAGCCGTTCGGGCGAGACCACGCTACGGGCCGCGATCACCACGCGGGTGGCCCCCGGGGTCGTCTACACGACCTTCCACCACCCGATGACCCAGGCCAATGTGATCACCACCGACTATTCGGACTGGGCCACCAATTGCCCGGAATACAAGGTGACGGCGGTTCAGGTCTCGCCCTCCAACGGGCCGAGCGACTGGCAGGAGCGCTATCAGGAACACAGCGAGTTGAGCCGGCGCATCGTTTCGGCGGACCAGGCGGCGGAGTGACGATGGACGCCCAGAAACTGGTCCGCATGGCCAATCAGATCGCCACCTTCTTCAAGGCCCAGGGCGCCACCTCGGCCCCTGAGGAGATCGCCGATCATCTGGTGAAATTCTGGGACCCGAGGATGCGCTCGCAGATCCTCGCCCATCTCGACAAGGGCGGTGCCGGGCTCGATCCCCTGGCCCGCGAAGCCGTGGAGTTGTTGCCGCGTAGCAAGAACTGACCATCCCATCCAGGTTCACTGCTCGCGACCGAAAGGGAGTGGCCGCGGCGGTGGCGCCATGCCGGGCGGCGGCCCACCGCGCCCGGAAAATCCCCAGAACCAGAGAGAAACGGGCAGGGAGGAAACAATGGGCATGCTGGGTTCGCTCCGGAAGGAGCACATCGTCGCGGGCGACGAGTTCAACCGGTGGAAAGTGCCGCCGGCTTCGATCGCCATCCACCTCTGTATCGGCTCGGTCTATGCCTGGAGCATCTTCAACCCGCCGCTCACCCGTTCGCTCGGCGTGGTCGCCGGCGCGCCGGAAGACTGGTCGCTCGGCTCGGTGGTGTGGATCTTCTCGGTCGCCATCGTCTTCCTCGGCCTGTCCGCCGCCTTTGCCGGCAAATGGCTGGAGGAAGTCGGCCCGCGCATGGTCGGCGTGGTCGCCGCCTTCTGCTGGGGCGGTGGCTTCCTGCTCTCCGCCATCGGCATTTCGACCCACCAATTGTGGCTGATCTACCTCGGTTACGGCGTGATCGGTGGCTGCGGCCTCGGCCTCGGCTATGTCTCGCCGGTCTCGACCCTGATCCGCTGGTTCCCGGATAGGCGTGGCATGGCGACCGGCATGGCCATCATGGGCTTCGGCGGCGGCGCCATGATCGGCGCGCCCCTGAAGGAATATCTGCTGAAGCTGTTCAGCGTGGCGCCCGACTATCTCGGCAAGGTCGATGCCGTGCATCTGGTCACCGAAGGCGGCCGCCGGCTGGCGGAAGTCGGCGGCGCCATGAAGGAAGTCGTCGTCATCGGTGCAGCCGAAGCCGCCAAGCTGGCGGTGCCCGGGCAGGAGGGCGTCTATGTCGTCGGCACCGGCTCGACCGGGGCGGTGCAGACCTTCTTGGTGCTCGGCATCGGTTACTTCGTTGTGATGATGATCGCCGCCTTCTCCTACCGGGTGCCGCGCGACGGCTGGCTGCCCCGCGGCTGGACCCCGCCGGCCGAAGACGCGGCGAGCCGGCGCATGATCTCGAAGAAACACGTCCACATCGACCAGGCGCTGAAGACGCCGCAGTTCTACCTGATGTGGCTCGTGCTGTGCACCAATGTGACCGCCGGCATCGGCGTGCTCGGTGTCGCCAAGACCATGATGTCGGAGATTTTCGGCACCACCCTGCCCGGCATCGTCGACGGTGCCTTCGCGGCGACCTATGTCCTGATGATCAGCGTCTTCAACATGACCGGGCGCTTCATCTGGGCCAGCCTGTCGGATTATATCGGGCGCAAGAACACCTATTACTGTTTCTTCGTCCTCGGCATCGCGCTCTATCTCTCGATCCCCTATTCGGCCCATGCGGTGAGCGTCACCCCGGCGGTGACCTGGCTGGTGCTCTTCTATGCCGCCTCGATGATCATCTTCACCATGTATGGCGGCGGCTTCTCGACCATTCCCGCCTATCTGGCCGACGTCTTCGGGACCAAATATGTGGGCGGCATCCACGGCCGCCTGCTGACAGCCTGGAGCACGGCCGGCGTGCTCGGCCCGCTCGCCATCACCAGCTTGCGCGAAAGCACGCTGGCGAGCGCCCTGAAGGACCTCGCCGGTAAGGTCGATGCCGCCAAGTTCCAGGCCACTTTCGGCGCCGGACTCGACACGCTCGACGAACTGGTGGCGGCCAAGACGGTGACGGTCGCCAAGCTGATGGCGATCGCCCCCGCCGGCACGGTCGACCCTACCCCCAGCCTCTATAATTCGACCATGTACACCATGGCCGGCGTGCTGGTGGTCGGCCTGGTCTGCAACGCCCTGATCCGGCCGGTATCCGCACGCCACCATATGGCGGAGGGAATGCCGGCCGGTGCCGCACGGCGCGCGGCGGAATGACACGCCGGGCGGCGGGCCAGCCCCGCCGCCCTTCTGCCATCCTATCGCCGGCGGGCCAGCCCCGCCGCCCTTTTGTCATCCTATCGTCGGCGGGCCAGCCCCGCCGCCCGTTTTCCGGTTGCCGGGCGGCAGCGGCCATATTTCGATAGCTTCCCCGATCTGGAGGAAGCGCCATGACCCCGAAGCCGGTCGTCACCCTGTCCAGCCTGCTGCCGGAACCGCTGCACCGCGGCAAGCTGTTCGAGGCCTATGCCGCCCCGATCGCGGCCCCGCGCGGCGCCACCAAGCTGGGCGGCCGCCTGGTCGAAGTACCACCCGGCAAGCGGAGCTGGCCCCTGCACAACCACCACGCCAACGACGAGATTTTCGTCATCGTCTCGGGCAGCGGCAAACTCCGCTTCGGCAGCGAGACTTGGCCGGTGGCCGCCGGCGATGTCGCGGTCTGCCCGGCCGGCGGGCGCGACACCGCGCATCAATTGATCAACGACGGCAAGGTGCCGCTCCGCTACCTCGCCATTTCCTCGATGCACCAACCGGAAGTGACCGAATATCCGGACTCCGGCAAATTCGCCGTGGTCGCCGGCACCGCCCCCGGCGGCGACAAATCGGCCCGCCGCTTCCACCACGTCGGCCGCCTCGCCGATGCCGCCGACTATTGGGAGGGCGAGGAGTGACACCGATCGAATTCTGGTTCGATTTCTCCTCTGCCTATGCCTTTTTCGCGGCGCAGGAGATCGAG
>JAYSCC010000002.1:0-27399 GCA_041915065.1 Zavarzinia sp. | reverse complement strand
TGCCGGGGACTTCCGCCGCCAGCCGGTCCAGGGCGTCCGCGCCGCGCCCGACCATGACGATGCGAAGCCCGGCGGCCGCCAGCCGGGCGACGATGGCCCGGCCGAAGGCGCCGGTGGCGCCGACCACGACGGCGATCTCGGCCATCTTCTCAGCCCGCCAGGGTGGCTTCGCGCAGCAGGCCGCGCTGCTTGGCCATGGTCATGGCGGTGTCCTGGATCATGTCTTCCTGGCCGCCGATCATCTTCTTGGCGCCGAGTTCGATCAGGATGTCGCGCGCCGGCACGCCGAATTCCTTGGCCGCGTGCTTGGCGTGGAGCAGGAAGGTCGAATAGACCCCGGCGAAGCCGAGGGTGAGGGATTCGCGGTCGATGCGGACCAGGTGGTCCATCATCGGCAGGACGATTTCCTCGGCGATGTCCATCAGCTTGAACAGGTCGACCCCGGTCTCGATCCCCATGCGATCGCAGACCGCGGCGAAGACTTCGAGCGGGGTATTGCCGGCCCCGGCGCCGAGGCCGCCGACCGAACCGTCGATCCGGCTGGCGCCCGCCTCGATCGCGGCGATCGAATTGGCGATCCCCATGCCGAGGTTGTGGTGGCCGTGGAAGCCGATCTCGGTCTCCGGCGTCAGTATGTCGCGGAGCGCGCCGACCCGGGCCTTCACATCCTCCGGCAGCATGTAACCCGCCGAGTCCGTGACGTAGACCGTGTTGGCGCCGTAGGATTCGAACAGCTTGCCCTGGGCCGCGATGCCGGCGGGATCGTTCAGATGCGCCATCATCAGGAAGCCGGTCGTGTCCATGCCGAGCTTCCGGGCATAGGCGATATGCTGGGGCGCCGTGTCCGCCTCGGTGCAATGGGTCGCGACATGGACGCTGCGCGCCCCGGCGTCATAGGCCGAATGAAGCTCCCGCATGGTGCCGAGGCCGGGGATGAGCAGGACCGAGACCTTGGCCTGTTTCATCTTCGAGGCGACGGCCGAGATATAGTCCTCGTTGCTGGCCAGCGCGAAACCATGCTGCAGGGAATTGCCGCCCAGGCCCGCACCGTGGGTGACCTGGAGATAGGGCATGCCGGCATCATCGAGTGCCGTGGCCAGCCTCACCATCTGTTCGACCGTCATCTGCTCGCGCTTGGCATGCATGCCGTCGCGCAGGCACATGTCGTGCAGGATCACCTTGCGGCCGCGCAGCGAAGGGGTGGGGACGGTGCTCATTGGGCGGCCTCCGTGGCGGCGAGGGTCAGGGTGCCGGCGAGGATTTCCTCGGCGAACATCTCGGCGGTGCGGGTGGCGGCCGCGGTCATGATGTCCAGATTGCCGGCATAGGTCGGCAGATAGTCGCCGAGGCCGGCGACCTCCATGAAGACCGAGACCTTGTCACCGTCGAAGGCCGGGCCGTTGACCAGCTTGTAACCTGGAACGTATTTGCGCACTTCGCCGATCATCTGCAGGACCGAGCGGGTGATCGCCTCGCGGTCGGGCAGGCCGTCGGTCAGGCAATAGATCGTGTTGCGCATGATCATCGGCGGTTCGGCCGGGTTGATGATGGCGAGCGCCTTGCCCTTGCGGGCCCCGCCGACGACCTCGATCGCGTTCGAGGTCGTGTAGGTGAATTCGTCGAGATTGGCGCGCGTGCCGGGGCCGACCGACTTCGAGGCGAGGCTCGCCACGATTTCGGCATAGCGGACCGGCTGCACGGCGGCGACGGCGGCGACGATCGGGATGGTCGCCTGGCCGGCGCAGGAGATCATGTTGACGTTCATGACCCGCTGGTCGGTATAACGCTTGAGGTTCACCGGCGGCACGCAGAGAGGTCCGATCGCGGCCGGCGTCAGGTCGATCATCATGACGCCGAGTTCGTTCAGCTTGCGGCTGTTCTCCGGATGGACATAGGCGCTGGTGGCGTCGAAGGCGATCTGGATATTGTCTTCGAGGACATGGGGCAACAGGCCGTCGACCCCTTCGGCCGTGGTCTTCAAGCCCATGTCCCGGGCCCTGGCCAGGCCTTCGGAGGCGGGATCGATGCCGACCATCCAGACGGGTTCGAGCACCGGGCTCCGCTTGATCTTGTAGATGAGGTCGGTGCCGATATTGCCGGAACCGATCAGGGCGCAGTTGATCTTCTTCACGGGTGCTGCTCCTCGGTGCCATTGGCGGCAACGGTCACGGGACGGCGCTTGCGCGCTTCGCCAGCGACGAAGAAGCCGTCTTCGCCGTGTTCGGTGATCAGGATGCGGACGGTTTCCGGCTTCACGCCGAGGGCGCCGACCACGGCTTCGGTGACGGCGGCGGCGACCCGGTGCTTCTGTTCCGTGGTCCGGCCTTCGAGCATATGCATTTCGATGATGGGCATCGGTGATCTCCCGGATCGGTCAGGCGGTGAAACGGATGGAGACACTGCCGAGGTCTTGGAAGCGGGCGGCGACATGGTCGCCGGGGGCGACCGCGATCGCCTCGGTGATGCCACCGCTCATCACGAAACTGCCGGCCGGCAGCGTCTCGCCCAGGTCGTGCAGAATGTTGACCAGCATGGCGACCGCCTCGGCCGGATGGCCCAGCACGGCGGCGGCGGCGGCGAAGGCTTCCATCTCGCCGTTCTTCTCCATGACGACGCCGAGCGTCGCCAGGTCGAGATCGGTGGTCCGCCGCGGCCGGCCGCCGCCGACGAAGAGCGCGGCCGAACCGTTGTCGGCGATCACGCTCTCGAGGTCGAATTTGAAGCCTGAGAAGCGGGAATCGATGATCTCGATCGCGGGCAGCACGTAATCGGTGGCATCCAGCACGTCGGCCGCGGTGCAGCCGGGGCCGGACAGGTCCCGCTCGGTCACGAAGGCGACTTCGCATTCGACCCTTGGGTGGATCAGGCCGGTGAGCGAGATCGCCGAATTCTCGGGCCGCGCCATGCGGTCGGTCAGGAAGCCGATCGAGGGCACGTCGACCCCCATCTGGCGCATCTTGGCGCGCGAGGTGAGGCCTGCCTTCCAGCCGATCAACCGGTGGCCCTGGGCGATCAGGCGCTTGCGCAGGGCCGATTGCACGGCGTAACCGTCGGCGATCGTCATGGCCGGATATTCGCCGGTCAGCTTGGGGATGGCATGGCCGCGGGCTTGGGCGCCCTCGACCCGCTCGCACAGCCTGGTGATGTCTTCCGGGCTCAGGGTGATGGTCATACTGCACTCCTTCCCGCGAAAACGGCGCGGCAGGAGCCGAGCCCGCCGATGGTGCAGACGAGTTCGTCGCCGTCGGCGACCGGCACCAGGGCGGATTGCGAGCCGGACAGGATCACTTCGCCGGCCCGGAACGGGATGCCCAATGTTCCCAGCGTATTGGCGAGCCAGGCGACGGCATTGGCGGGCGAGCCCTGGACCGCGGCGCCGGCCCCGGTGGAGAACAGCTCGCCGTTCTTTTCCAGCACCATGCCGGCCAGGGTGAGGTCGAGGTCGCGCGGGTCGCCCTTGGCGTCGCCGAGGACATAGACCCCGCAGGAGGCATTGTCGGCGACCGTGTCCTGGATCGCGATCTTCCAGTCGGTGATGCGGGAATCGACGATCTCGAAGCAGGGCGAGACATAGTCGGTGGCGTGGATCACATCCATGGCCGTGATGCCCGGGCCCGCCAGGTCGCGCCGGAGCACGAAGGCCAGTTCGGCTTCCGCCTTGGGCTGGATCAGGCGGCTCAGGTCGATCGTCTCGCCTTCCTGGTAGATCATGCCGGAGGTGAGCTGGCCGAAGTCCGGCTGATAGACGCCGAGGAAATTCTGCACCGCCTTCGAGGTGACGCCGATCTTCTTGCCGACGATCCGCTCACCGCCTTCGAGGCGGCGGGCGATGAAACGCTGCTGGATACGATAGGCGTCGTCGAGCGTGATCTCCGGCAGCCGGGTGGTGAGCGGCGCCACGGTGCGCCGCTCGAGCCAGGCGTCATAGAGCTCGTCGCCGAGGCCGGCGATCGGAACGTCGTTCATGGGAACCTCAGAGCTTGATGCAGACGTTGCTGGTCTCGGTGTAGAACTCGAGGGAGTGCACGCCGCCCTCGCGCCCGATGCCCGATCGCTTGCTGCCGCCGAAGGCGGTCCTGAGGTCGCGCAGGAACCAGGAGTTGACCCAGACGATGCCGACCTCGATCGCCGCCGCGACCCGGTGCGCCCGGCCGAGGTTGGTGGTCCAGATCGTGGTCGCCAGGCCATAGCGGGTGGCATTGGCGAGGGTGACCGCCTCGGTCTCGCTGTCGAAGGGGCGGATGTGGCAGCAGGGGCCGAAGATTTCTTCCTGGATCACCGCCGCCGTCTCGGGCAAGCCGGTCCAGATCGTCGGCTGCACCCAATTGCCGGCGGCGAGGTCGCCCGGCATTTCCGGAATGCCGCCGCCGGTCACCACGGTGGCGCCTTCCTCGACGGCCTTCCGGTAGTAGGAGAGCACTTTCCGCCGGTGTTCCTGGCTGATCAGCGGGCCGTAGTCGCTGTCGTGGTCCTGCGGCCGGCCGTAACGCACCGCTTCCGCCTTGGCCTTCAGGGCGGCCACGAAACGCTCGAAGATCGGGCGTTCGACATAGACCCGCTCGGTGCCCAGGCAGACCTGTCCGGTGTTCAGGAAGGCGGAACGGAAGATACCGTCTACCGCCTTGTCGAAGTCGCAATCGGCGAAAACGATGCCGGCATTCTTGCCGCCCAGCTCGAAGGAGACGTCGCGGATCCCTTCCGCCGCGGCCTTCATGATCGCGGTGCCGGTGCCGGTCTCGCCGGTGAAGGTGATGGCGTCGACGCCGTCGTGGCGGGTCAGCATCTCGCCGGCGGAGGCGGGGCCGAAGCCGTGCACGACGTTGAACACGCCCTTTGGGATGCCCACCGCGTTCATCACTTCGCCGAGCAGGGCGGTGGTCATCGGCGTTTCTTCCGACGGTTTCACCACCACGGTATTGCCGCAGGCGAGCGCCGGGCCGACCTTCCAGGTCATCAGCATGAAGGGGGCGTTCCAGGGTGCGATCACCGCGATCACGCCCTTGGGCCGGCGCAGGGCGTAATTGATGGCGCCGGCGCCATCCGGCGTCGCCATCTGGAAGGCTTCGGTCGGCACGTTGCGGACGACGTCGGCGAAGACTTTGAAATTGGCGGCGCCGCGCGGGATGAAGGCATGGGTCATGACGTGGCGGGGCTGGCCGGTATCGGCCATTTCCGCGGCCACGAAATCCTCCATACGGCGGGTGATCTCGTCGGCGACGCCGTGCAGCAGGTCGGCCCGTTCGGACACCGACAGGCGGCCCCATTCGCCCGTCAGGGCGCGCCGGGCGGCCGTCACGGCGGCATCCACCTCGGGCGCGCCGGCTTCGGTCACCGAGGCGATCAGGCTGTTGTCGACCGGCGAATATTTGTCGAAGCGCCGGCCACTGGCCGAATCCGCATAGGCGCCGTCGATGAAATTCTGGATCCTGAGCATGGTTTCCCCTTGGACGCGACCGGAATTCGGCCCCCGCCGGCGGCCTGCAGGCCTTCGCCCAGGGCGTCGGAGCGGGCTCGCCCGGTTCCATTGAATCGAGAATAGGGAGGCCCGTGCATACCCGTCTAATACTTAGGTGACAGGGGTTTGATACCTATCAGGTATGGAATTTTGCCCTTGCCAGAGGCTATGGCTTCATGGCCCTGATGAAGAACGACCCGCACGACAAGGGTTGCGAGGGAGAGAAACGATACGCGCGAAAAGCGCACGGTATCCGCCCGGCCCGGCCGGGGATGTCGGCGGACCGAGGGAAGGGAGATGGCACACAGGCGCCTGGTCGAGCAGTTCAATCTGCGTTCGCGACTGAAATTCTCGATCGACTCGGGCCATATCTGGCTCGACGAGAACCGCATGCTGCTCGTCCATGCCAAGGCGCTGGCGACCGTGCGGCAGGAGCTTTTCGCCACCTTGGGTCCGCACCGGGCCCAGGGCGTGCTGCTGCGCATGGGCTTCGCCACCGGCCGGCAGGACGCCATGCTGGCAGCCAAGCTGTTCGGCGCCGGCAGTGATTACGACGTCTTCAACATCGGCCCGGTGCTCCACGCCTTCGAAGGGATCGTGAAGAGCACGATCACCAAGGCCGACATCGATTGGGAGCGGGGCAGTTTCTTCGGCACGGTCGAGATGACCGAGTCCTGGGAAGCCGAAAGTCACGTCGAGCAATTCGGCGTCGGCACCGAATGCGCCTGTTGGAGCATCACGGGACACGCCTCCGGTTACGTCAGCCAATTCTTCAATCGCTTCATCGTCTTTCGCGAGATGAAATGCGTCGCCCGGGGCGACGATCACTGCGAGATCGTCGGCAAGCCGGCCGAGGCCTGGGGCGATGATCCCTACCTCGAACAGTTCAAGGGCGCCGACGACGCCGAGCCCCTGCGCGCGATCGAGGAAGAGCTGACCCATTTGCGCGGGCGCCGGCCGGCGCCGCGCCTGGCCGGCCGTCTGGTCGGCAATTCGCCCGGCTTCCGCGCCGCCTTCGACCTTCTCGGCAAGGCCGCGAACACGCCGATCACCGTGCTGCTGCTGGGCGAGACCGGGGTGGGCAAGGAAATGTTCGCCCGCTGGCTGCACGAGAACAGCGCCCAGGCCAAGGGGCCTTTCGTCGCCGTCAATTGCGGCGCCATCCCCAACGACCTGATCGAGGCCGAACTGTTCGGTGTCCAGCGCGGCGCCTATACGGGGGCACAGCAGTCGCGACCGGGCCGCTTCGAGCGGGCCGACGGCGGCACGCTGCTGCTCGACGAGGTGGGCGATCTCACCCCGGCGGCCCAGGTCAAGCTCTTGCGCGTGTTGCAGACCGGGGAAGTCGAGCGTCTCGGCGACGACCAGGTACGCAAGGTCAAGGTGCGCCTGGTCGCGGCCACCAATGTCGACCTGAAGAAGGCGATCGCCGCCGGCCGCTTCCGTGCCGATCTCTACTATCGCCTGTCCACCTATCCGGTCGAGATCCCGCCGCTGCGCGAGCGGAAATCGGACATTCCACTGCTCGTCAGCGCCATGCTGGAGAAATTCGAGCCGATCTACGGCAAGCATTTCAAGGGCCTGAGCGACTGGGCCTTGCGCGCCCTCCAGGGTTACGACTGGCCGGGCAACGTGCGCGAGCTCGAAAACATGGTGGAACGCAGCGTGTTGCTGGCGCCCGACGGCGGCTGGATCGAGACCGAGCACCTGTTCCCCGACGGCCCGCCGGAGGGCCTGACCGGGGCCGAGGTCGACGAGCACGGCCATGTCCGCGACATCGGTGCTGAACAGGATGCGGGCCTCTGCGAATCCTTGCTCCAGGAGGGTTTCGATCTCGAAGCGCACGAGGAACGCCTGATGCGGCTGGCGACGAAGCGGGCCGGTGGCAATCTCACCCATGCCGCCCGCCTGCTCGGCATCACCCGCCGCCAACTCGCCTATCGCCTGAAGCAGCGGGGCGTTCCGGGCGAGGCCGAGGACGCCTAGGCGTTACTTGGCGACGCTTCCCGGAAAGCCCTGACCGTCTTCAGGAAGGCGGTCAGGATCGGCGAATGGTCGTCAGCCCGGTAGATGCAGCTGAGGTCGACCGTCCAATGCGCTTCGGCGTCGCGGATCGGCAGGAAACGTACGCCCGGCAGGGTGAGGGCGGTGAGCGAGGTCGGCACCAGGCAGATCCCGAAGCCGGCCGCCACCAGGGCGACGCCCGAGACGGCATCGCCCACTTCCTGCGAAATGCGCGGATAGAACCCTCGCTCGTTACAGATGGCGATCACCTTGTCGATGAAATTGGGCCGTCCGGTCGAGGGGAAGAGGATCAGCGGATGCTCGGCGATCTCGGCGAAGGCGATGTCGGCCTGGCGTGACAGGGGATTCTTCTCGTTGACCGCGAGCAGCAGCCGCTCGTTGATCACGGTTTCGCTGGTGATGTCGGGCAGGGGCGCGAGCAGGCGGTTGAAGCCGACGTTGATGCGGCGCTGGCGCAGGGCCTCGATCTGCTCGCTCTTGCCCAATTGGTGCAGCACCACCTTCACGTCGGGGAAGTTCTCCTTGAAGGAGAGCAGGATCTTCGGAATGGCATCGAGGATGCCCGAACCGAAAATCGCGACGTCGAGCCGGCCGAGCTTGCCTTGCGCCGCCTGCAGGGTGCGCTCCGTCGCCTGCTCGAACAGGAGCTGGATATTCTTCGCCTCGTCGAGGAAGAGCCGGCCGACCGGGGTCAGCTCCATGCCGCGCGGTGTACGCACGAAAAGCTCGACGCCCAGCTCGTCCTCGATCTGCTTGATCTGACGGGTCAGGGGCGGCTGCGAGATGTTCAGCCGTTTGGCCGCGCGGCCGATGTTCTCTTCCTCGGCCACCGCCACGAAATAGCGGATCTGACGGAAATCCATGGTCGGCCATCCTCGCCGTCTTGTCTCTCAATACCTTCGCGGTATCGAGCGGTTTCGTCAATGGTATTGGACAGTATGTCTCCGCCTTCCTACCGTGACCAACCATAGGGCGGCCGCTCCCAAGACGATCGAAGTATCGGGCGGCGAAAAAAGGCTTCGGTCAACCGAATCCAAGTCCAGGGAACACGGGGGAAGCGATGAAGGGAAAGCACGAATTCGCGCGCCGCTCGGCGCATAGCTTGGTTCTGTCTACGGTTGTCTCGACAGCCGTCACGCTTCTCGCCGTCGCGGACCGCGTTCAAGCCGCGCAGATCGATACCGGCAACGAAGATCTCAAGATCTATTTCGACAATACGTTGAAATATAGCGCCGCCTTCCGCGTCGAGGGGCAGAACAGCCATGTCGCCGACGATTCCATCGGCGTGCAGGCCAATACCAATGACGGCGACCAGAATTTCGACCGCGGCCTGATCTCCAACCGGGTCGACGTGCTCTCCGAATTCGGCCTGAGCTGGCGGAAGGCGATCGGTTTCCGGGTCAGTGCGGCGGCCTGGTACGACGACGTCTACAACCACCACAACGACAATCCGGGCGCCCTCGGTGGTGCCCTGGTCAATTCGGCCTCAGTCGCTTCCGACGAATTCACCGATACCACCAAGCGCCTGCACGGGCGCGACGTCGAACTGCTCGACGCCTTCGTCTACGGTACCATTCCGCTCGACGAGATGAGCCTCAGCCTGCGCGCCGGGCGTTACACCCAGCTCTATGGCGAGAGCCTGTTCTTCGGCTCGAACGGCATCGCCGCGGCGCAGACCTCGCTCGACCTGATCAAGGCGCTGTCGGTGCCCAATTCGCGCTTCCAGGAAATTCTGCGCCCGGTCGGCCAGGTCTCCGGCGAGTTGCTGATCACGCCGGAACTGTCGGTCGGCGCCTATTACCAATTCGAATGGCGGAAGACCCGCCTGCCCGGCGCGGGGAGCTATTTCAGCTTCGCCGATTTCATCGACGGCGGTGGTGAGACCCTGATCCTCGGCCCGGGCGTGGTCGCCCACCGCGGCGATGACATCAATGCCCGGGCGTCGGGGCAGGGCGGCTTCCAGGTCAAATACACCCCGGGCGACATCGAATACGGCCTCTACGCCGCCCAGTTCCACGACAAGATCCCGCAGTTCTACGTCCGCCCGGGCGTCAACGTCGATCCCGGCACGGTGGGCGACTATGTGGAAGTCTTCGGCGAGGACATCCGCACGGTGGGCGCCAGCGTTTCGACCGTGCTGGGCGATACCAATGTCGCGGCCGAACTGTCGTTCCGCGACAACATGCCCCTCGTCGCCAGCGGCAATACGGTGATCCTGCCCGGCAATACCACGGCCGACGGCGGCGACAACCCGGCCTTCCCAGTCGGCAAGACGCTGCATCTCAACGTCTCGGCGATCGATGTCCTGGGCGAGAGCTTCCTTTGGGACGGGGCCTCCTTCCTCGGCGAATTCGCCATGAACAGCCGGCTCACGGTGGACAAGAACCGCGACCAGCTCGACCCGCTGGCGACCAAGACCGCGGGCGCGCTGCAGTTCCTGTTCACGCCGGAATATTTCCAGGTCCTGCCCGGTGTCGACCTCCAGGTGCCGATCGGCCTGAGCTATGGGTTGTTCGGCCGTTCCTCGGTCAACGGCGTGCTGTTTCCCGCCTATCAGGGCGGCACCATCAGCATCGGCGTGAAGGCTGATTACCAGAAGACCTGGCAGGCCGGCGTCAACTTCGCCCATTACTACGGATCTGCGCGATCCATCATCCGATACGACACGGCGGTGCCGGAATTGTCTTACGACAACTTCCACGGCGACCGCGATTTCATCTCGCTGTCCATCCAGCGCACGTTCTAAGAACAGGCCCGAACCGGCCGACAGGAGGCGTCCATGAAATTCCTTGGGGCGGTTTGCGCCGCATTGACCGCTGCTGCCGCATTGGCCCATCCGGCCCTGGCAGCGACCACCGCGGAGGAAGCCGCGAAGCTGAAGACCACGCTGACCCCGCTCGGCGCCGAGCGGGCGGGGAATGCCGACGGTTCCATCCCGGCCTGGGACGGCGGCCTCCAGGGTCCGCTGCCGGGGCCCGCCATGGGCGACATCCCGACCTCGATCTTCGCGGGCGAAAAGCCGCTGTTCCAGGTGACCGCCGCCAATGCGGAGAAATATGCCGCCCTGCTTTCCGAAGGGACGAGGGCGCTCCTGCAGAAATATCCCGATACGTTCCACCTCGACGTCTATCCGAGCCATCGGACCGAGCGGGCCTCGCAGGCCGTCTATGATGCAGCCTTCGCCAATGCGACGCGCTGCGAGACGATCGACGGCGGCCTGTCGCTGAAGGGCTGTATCGGCGGCACGCCGTTCCCGGTCCCATCCAACGGCATCGAGGTGATGTGGAACTTCCTGCTGCGCATCGAGGCGCCCTCGATCGAATACAGCTTCAAGAACATCGTCGGCAATGCGGATGGCAGCCATACGCTGGCGACGCGCAACCAGATCGCCTTCCAATACCCCTATTACTACGCCGGCGCCAAGCCGGAGGACTGGTCGGGCGAATATGCGATGTTCCGCTTCAACACGCTGGAACCGCCCTTCAAGGCCGGTGAATCGCTGGTCATCCGCGACACCATCGATCCCGATACGCCGCGCAAGGCCTGGCAATATCTGGTCGGCCAGCGCCGGGTCCGCCGCGCCCCTACGGTCGCCTACGACACGCCCGATTTCGTCGCCTCCGGCGCCAATTACTTCGACGAGGTGCAGGGACTGTTCGGCGCCCTGGACCGCTATTCGTGGAAGCTCGTCGGCAAGAAGGAGATGCTGATCCCCTATAACGACAACGGCCTGCTCGGCGTCTCGGCCGAAGAGGCGGTCGCCGTCCATCACCTCAATCCCGACCACGTGCGCTGGGAACGCCACCGCGTCTGGGTGGTCGAGGCGACGGTCGCCGAAGGCAAGCGCCACGCCGTGCCCAAGCGGACCTATTACCTCGACGAGGATACCTGGCTGATCTCCCTGGTCGACGGCTATGACGCCGAAGGCAAGCTGTGGCGGACCTCCCAGGTCACACCCTATGTCGTGCCCGCGGTGCCGGCCACGATCATCAAGACTGCCACGGTGTTCAACCTCCAGGCCAGCACCATGAGCGTGATCCAGCTCTTGAACGGCGAGAGTTTCAAGGTCGTGCCGCCCAAGCCGGAGAGCTATTTCACCGGCGACGCCGTGGCGGCCGAAGGCGCCCGTTGAGCCTCCCGCGGGCCGGGTTCCAGCGCGGGACCTGGCCGCGGCACCGATCGGACAGAACCATGCTTCGGATCACATCGACATACGGCCGGGGCATCCTGGCCGCCTGCTGCCTGTTGCTGGCGGCACCCGCGCCGGCCGGCGCGCTCGAGACCGGTGGGGCCGTGGTGCCCGACCTTCTCGACCTGCCGGCCCGGATCAGCACCAAGGCGGGCAAGAGCCTGCAACTCGCCGTCGCCCGCGCAGGCGAGCGCCTGGTCTCGGTCGGCGAGGACGGCATCGTCCTGCTCTCCGACGACAATGGCGCGAGCTGGCGCCAGGCGGCCACCGTTCCGGTCAGCGTGACCCTGACCGATGTCGCCTTTCCGACCCCGGCGGAGGGTTGGGCCGCCGGCCACAGCGGTGTCGTGCTGCACAGCGCCGATGCGGGCGAGACCTGGCAGGTCCAGCTCGACGGCCGCAAGGCGGCACAACTCGTTGCCGGCGAGGCAGCGGATCTCGCCGCCAGCGGTGCCCCCGGGGCCGAGGCGGCCAAGCGCAATGCCGCGACCATGGTGGCGGACGGGCCGGACAAGCCCTTCCTCGGCCTTCATTTCGCCGATGCTCGGCGCGGCTGGGTGGTCGGCGCCTATGGCCTGGCGCTGGAGACCGCGGACGGTGGGCAGAGCTGGCATTCGGTCACGGCGCGCCTGCCCAATCCGGCCGGCAAGCATCTCTATTGGGTGCGCGATCTCGGGGCCACCGTCGTCGTCGTGGGCGAGCAGGGCACGGTGTTCCGCTCGGCGGACGGCGGCGCCAGTTTCGAGGCGATCGAAACGCCCTATGAAGGCACTTTCTTCGGCGCCGTGCCCCTGAAGGACGGCGGCCTGCTCGCCTTCGGGCTGAAGGGCAACGCCTGGCGTTCCGATGCGGACCTCACCGAATGGAAACAGGTCGAGCTGGGCCAGCCGGTCACCGTGACCGCCGGCCTCCGCCTCGGCGACGGCACCATCGTGCTGGGCGACGAGGGCGGCCGCCTGTTCGCCAGCCGCGACGACGGTGCCAGCTTCAAGGCCCTCGGCGTGCCCGCCGGCACCGGCCTGACCGGCCTCGCCCAGGCGGCCGACGGCGCCCTGATCCTTTCCGGCACGCGGGGCGACAGCCGTGCCGCCCTGCCTGAACTTTCTTCGGAGGCCCGCTGATGGCCCATGCTCCCACCACCGCGGTCGGTCCCGTCATCGCCAATCTGGCGCAGTTCGATCGCCGCTCCGGCTCGCTGGTCGAGCGCGCCTTCTTCAATAACCGCCTGCTCGTTGTCGTGATCTGCCTGGTCGCGACCCTGGTGCTGGGCTTCCAGGCGCGCAAGCTGGAACTCAATGCCGCCTTCGAGAAGATGATCCCGACCGGGCATCCCTATATCGCCAATTTCCTGGACAACCGGAGCCAGCTCGGCGGCATGGGGAATGCGCTGCGTATCGCGGTCGAGGCAAAAGACGGCACCATCTTCGACAGGGACTATCTCGAAGCCCTGCGCAAGCTGAGCGACGCCCTGTTCCTGTTGCCCGGGGTCGACCGGCCCTTCATGAAGTCGCTGTGGGCGCCGGCGGTGCGCTGGACCGGTGTCACCGAGGATGGCTTGGACGGTGGCCCGGTGGTGCCGGACGATTACGACGGCTCCGCCGCCAGCCTCGAACAGGTGCGCCTGAACGTCGAGCGTTCGGGCGAGATCGGCCAGCTCGTCGCCGCCAACTACCGTTCCAGCATCATCCTGGTGCCGCTCCAGGAACGCACCGAGGACGGCCGCCGCATCGATTACCACGCCCTGTCGCAGAAGATCGAAGCCCTGCGCGCCGCCTATCAGTCCGACCGGATCGCCATCCATGTCACCGGCTTTGCCAAGGTGGTGGGCGATCTGATCGACGGCTTGCAGCAGGTGCTGGCCTTCTTCGCTGCCGCGATCGCGATCTGCGCCGGCGTGCTCTATTGGTATACGCGCTGCATCCGCTCGACCCTGCTCGTCGTGCTCTGCTCGATCATCGCGGTGGTCTGGCTGCTCGGCCTGCTGCCCACGCTCGGCTACGAGCTCGATCCCTATTCGATGCTGGTGCCCTTCCTGGTCTTCGCCATCGGCATGAGCCATGGCGCCCAGAAGATGAACGGCATCATGCAGGACATCGGCCGCGGCACCCACAAGCTGATCGCGGCGCGTTACACCTTCCGCCGCCTCTTCGTCGCCGGGCTGACCGCGCTCCTCGCCGATGCCGTCGGCTTTGCCGTCCTTCTGGTGATCGACATCGAGGTGATCCGCGATCTCGCCATCACGGCGTCGATCGGCGTCGCCGTGCTGATTTTCACCAATCTCGTCCTGCTGCCGATCCTGCTCTCCTATACCGGCGTCAGCCAGGACGTCGCCCGCCGCAGCCTGCGCGCCGAACTGGCCGAGGCGAAGGATGCCAAGCACAAGAAACATCCCTTCTGGGATTTCCTCGATCACTTCACGGGGAGGCGCGGCGCCACCCTGGTGGTGATCGGCGCGGCCGCCCTCGGCGTGCTCGGTGTCGTGGTCGGGGCGCAGCTCAAGATCGGCGATACCGATCCCGGCGCGCCCGAGCTTCGCGCCGACTCGCGTTACAACCGCGACAATGCCTTCATGGTCGAGAATTATGCCGCCAGCAGCGACGTCTACATCGTCATGGTGAAGACGCCGCAATATGCCTGCGCCCATTACGGCACGGTGATGGCAGTCGATGCCCTGGAACGCGAGTTGCAGCAACTGCCGGGGGTGGAGGCGACCAATTCGCTGGCCGATCTAGCCAAAGTCTCGAACGCGGGCCTGAGCGAGGGCAGCCTCAAATGGTATGCCGTGCCCCGCTCACAGACCATGCTGAACGCCATCATCACCCGCGCCCCGCGCGAGCTGTTCAACCAGAACTGCGACCTGCTCACCGTCTATGCCTATCTGAAGGACCATAAGGCCGACACCCTGAGCGCCGTGGTCGACACGGTCGAAACCTTCGCCGCGCGCTACGGCACGGGCGAAATCCGCTTCCTCAACGCGGCGGGCAACGCCGGCATCGAGGCTGCCACCAACATCGTGGTGAAGAAGGCCAACCGCGAGATGCTGATCCTGGTCTATGCCGCCGTGATCGTGCTCGCCTTCGTCACCTTTCGCTCCTGGCGGGCGGTGGTCTGCGCCGTGGTGCCGTTGATGATCACCTCGGTCCTGTGCGAGGCCTTGATGGTCTGGCTCAACATCGGCGTCAAGGTCGCGACCCTGCCGGTGATCGCCCTCGGCGTCGGCATCGGCGTCGACTATTCGCTCTATGTCATGACTGTCACCCTCGGCCGGCTGCGCGAAGGCATGACGCTGTCCGAAGCCTATTACCGGGCCCTCGTCTTCACCGGCAAGGTGGTGATCCTGACCGGCATCACCCTCGGAATCGCGGTCTCCACCTGGGCGCTGTCACCGATCAAGTTCCAGGCGGACATGGGCATCCTGCTCGCCTTCATGTTCGTCTGGAACATGGTGGGTGCCCTCGTGCTGCTGCCGGCGCTCGGCTACTTCCTGCTGCCCCGCGCGGCCGTAGCGGCAAAGCCGGCCTGACAAATTGGTAAGGCGCCGGGCGGCGCTTGACAAATGCGTCGGGCACGATCCCGGCGCGACCCCGTCCGGAAGCCGAAGATCAAGGGTTTCAAGGGTTTGAATGGTTTGGCACGGATCGTGCTGTGATTTGGCCGTAAGGCGGCGCGAGGCTTCATTCGACGACCGCCGGGCCAAGAATTGGATAACGGAGGAAACAGCATCATGGCCATGACAGGTGTACTGCGCCCGGGGCACGCCCAGGTCCGCGTACTCGATCTCGAAAAAAGCGTGAAATTCTACCGCGACGTTCTCGGCCTGGTCGAGACCGGCCGTGACGCCCAGGGTCGCGTCTACTTCAAGTGCTGGGACGAACGGGATCACAACAGCTATGTGATCCGACAGGCCGACAGCGCCGGCATCGACTTCTTCGCCTTCAAGGTGCTGGACAAGGCGACCCTCGACCGGCTCGACGCGGATCTCCGCGCCTATGGCCTGACGACCAGCCGCATTCCGGCTGGCGACATGCTGGAGACCGGCGAGCGTGTGCGCTTCGAACTGCCCTCGGGCCACCAGATCGAGCTTTATGCCGAGAAGACCCAGATCGGTAACGGCCTGGGTCTCATGAACCCGGCGCCCTGGGGGGCGACCCGCGAACACGGTATCGCGCCGATCCGCCTCGACCATGGCCTGCTCTACGGCCCCAATGTCGCTGAAGTGCAGAAGATCTTCATCGACGTCCTCGGCTTCTACCTGGTCGAGCGGGTGCTGACCCCCGACGGCCAGAACAGTGCGGCGATCTGGCTCTCCTGCTCCCACAAGGTGCATGACATCGCCTTCGCCGAATATCCGGAGCCCGGCAAGCTGCATCACTGCTCCTTCCTGATGGAGAGCTGGGAACATGTGCTGCGCGCCGGCGACATCATGTCGATGAACGAGGTCGCGGTCGACATCGGCCCGACCCGCCACGGCATCACCCGTGGCTGCACCATCTATGCCTGGGACCCGTCGGGTAACCGCTTCGAGACCTTCATGGGCGGCTACCATCCTTATCCCGACTACCAGCCGCTGACCTGGACCTTCGACCATTTCGGCCAGGGCCTGGACTATCCCCAGCGCAAGCTGCACGAGACCTTCCTCTCGGTCGTGACCTGAGGAGGCGCGGCCGTGGCGGCGATCCTCGACACCACGCGGCGCTTCGTGCGCCTGCAGCGCGAGCGCGAGGACGGTTTCGTGGAGTTCGATTTCGCCATCGGCGAGCCCGAACTCTTCGTCGAACTGGTCCTGCGGCGCGAAGCCTTCGCGGAATTCTGCGCCACCAACGAAGTGGAACTGCTGCCGGCCCAGGAGGCCGGTGGCGAGACCGACGACTGGGCCTGGCGGCTCGCGGATGCCAGGGACATCCGCTTCCGCTGACGCCGAACCGAAATACAGGGAGACCCCCCATGCAAATCGACCTTCGCACGGTCACCATCGAGCCGCAGCGCCAGGCCTTCGACCATCTGGTGCGCCGCTTCGGCAACAAGCCGGCGTCGCGCTACCAGGAAGGCAGCTACGACATCCAGGCGACCGAAAACCTGCACTACCGCCCGACCTGGGACCCGGCGCAGGAACTCTACGACACCGCGATCACCAAGATCGCCATGCGGGACTGGTACGATCTCAAGGATCCCCGCCAGTTCTTCTACAACACCTATACGCTGACCCGCGCCCGCCAGCAGGACGCGGCCGAGGCCAATTTCAAGTTCATCGAAACCCACGGCCTCGCCAATGTGGTTTCGCCGGCGCTGCGCGACAAGGCGCTGGCCGTGTTGCTGCCGCTCCGCCATGTCGCCTGGGGTGCCAACCAGCACAATACTTTCGTTTGCGGCTATGGCTACGGCACCGCCTTCACGCAACCCTGCATGTATCAGGCGATGGACAATCTCGGCATCGCCCAATACCTCTCGCGCATCGGCCTCGCCTTCGGTGGGCCGGAGGCACTGGCTGCCGGCAAGAAGGCGTGGCTGGAGAATCCGGCCTGGCAGGAACTTCGGCGTTACGTCGAGGATTGCCTGGTGGTGCGCGATCCCTTCGAGCTTTTCGTCGCCCAGAACGTGGCCCTCGACGGCCTGCTCTATCCGCTCGTCTATGGCGACATGGTCGACAGCGGCTGGGCGGCCGAAGGCGGCTCCGGCCTCGCGCTGGCGACCCAGTTCATGGCCGACTGGTTCGACGAGACCCGCAAATGGCTCGACGCCGTGCTCAAGGTCGCCGCGGCGGAATCGCCCCAGAACAACGCGGTGCTGGCCGATTGGCTGCGCAGCTGGGGCGAGCGGGTGGCGGCGGCGCTGGCGCCCGTCGCCGCGATCGGCCTGGGCGACCAGGCGGAGGCGGTGATGACGGAACGCAAGGCGGATCTCGCCGCCCGTCTCGCCAAAACCGGCATCAAGCTCTGAGGGAGGGAAGAATGTCTTCCGTATTCATCGCCCTGCAGGCGAACGAGGAAACCCGCCCGATCGTCGAAGCGATCGAGGCCGACAATCCGACCGCCGTGGTCTCGCGCGAGCCGGCCATGGTGAAGATCGACGCGCCCGGCCGCCTGGTGATTCGCAAGGACACCATCGAGCAGAACCTGGGGCGCGAATTCGACCTCCAGGAAATCCACGTCAATCTGATCACCCTGAGCGGTCATGTCGACGAAGACGACGAGACCTTGACGCTCCATTGGGACCGCTGAAGGAGACGCGATCATGGATATGAAGTCGCCCGAGAAGAAGCTCGGCATCAAGGAACGCTATCGGTATCTCACCCGCGATCTCGCCTGGGAGCCGAGCTACCATTCGCACGAGGAGATCTATCCCTATCTGACCTACGAGGGGATCAAGATCCACGATTGGGACAAATGGGAAGACCCCTTCCGCCTGACCATGGACGCCTATTGGAAATACCAGGGCGAGAAGGAGCGGAAGTTCTACGCCATTATCGACGCCCATGCCCAGAACAACGGCCATCTGAACATCACCGATGCCCGCTATCTCTCGGCCCTGAAGATCTTCCTGCAGGCGATCAGCCCGGGCGAATATGCCGCCCACAAGGGCTTCGCCCGCGTGGGCCGAGAATTCGCCGGCGCCGGCACCCAGGTCGCCTGTCAGATGCAGGCGCTGGACGAGATCCGTCACGCCCAGACCCAGATCCACGCCCTGTCGAACTACAACAAATATTACAACGGCTTCCACGCCTTCTCGGAACAGCGGGACCGCATCTGGTACACCTCGGTTGCGCGGTCGTTCTTCGACGACGCCATGTCGGCCGGGCCGTTCGAATTCATGATCGCGATCGGCTTTTCCTTCGAATATGTTCTGACCAACCTGCTCTTCGTGCCCTTCATGTCGGGTGCCGCCTACAACGGCGACATGGCGACCGTGACCTTCGGCTTCTCCGCCCAGTCGGACGAGGCGCGTCACATGACCCTCGGCCTCGAATGCATCAAGTTCATGCTGGAGCAGGATCCGGACAATCTGCCGATCGTGCAGCGCTGGATCGACAAATGGTTCTGGCGCGGCTTCCGCGTGCTCGGCCTGGTCAGCACCATGATGGATTACATGCTGCCGAAGCGCGTGATGTCGTGGCGCGAAGCCTTCGAGATCTACGGCGTGCAGAACGGCGGCGCCCTGTTCCGCGATCTCGAACTCTACGGCATCCGCCCGCCCAAGGGCTGGGCCGACGCCGGCAAGGCGATCGACCACATGTCGCACCAGTTCATGCTGGGCCTCTATCAGTGGCGTTTCGGCACCGCCTTCCATAGCTGGATCCCGTCCGACGAGGACATGACCTGGCTGGCGGCGAAATATCCCGACAGTTTCGACCGCTACTACCGGCCGCGCTGGGAGCATATCAAGCGGGCCGAGGCAGAAGGCCGGCCGTTCAAGAACTTCGGCCTGGCCAAGCTGTGCCAATGCTGCCAACTGCCCTGCGTCTTCACCGAGCCGGACGATCCGACCCTGCTGTGCCACCGCCAGGCCACCTACAAGGGCCAGATCTATCACTTCTGCTCGGACGGCTGTCGGGACGTCTTCGAACATGAGCCGGAAAAATACGTCCAGGCTTGGCTGCCCATGCCGCAGCTCTTCCAGGAGCCGGTGAACGGCGACCTCGGCGCCTGGATGAACTGGGCCCATCTGGCGGACGGCCAGGACAACGGCGAATTCCCCGGGTCGGCCGACCAGGTGAATTTCGACCGCTGGCGCGGCCTCGCCACCAGGAACGACTGACCGAAGGGCGCGGGCCCGCCCCGCGCCCGCCCAAAATCTCGGAGGAAGCATCATGTCCGTCACTGCCCGTGCCCCCTATGATTTCATGCCGCGCGACCGCGTGGAGAATTTCCACGGCAACCAGATCGTCTACGCGAGCTGGGACCATCATCTTCTCTTCGCCGCTCCCTTCCTGATCTGCATCCCGCCGGAAACGCCCTTCCGCGCCCTGCTCGACGGCCCGCTGGCCGAGCTGCTGAAGCTCGACCCCGATGCGGAAAAGATCGACTGGTCCAAGGTCGAATGGCTGAAGGGCGGCCAGCCCTTCACGCCCGACTTCGACCGCTCGCTGGCCGAAAACGGCATCGCCCACAAGGAACTGCTGAGGTTCCGAACCCCCGGCCTGAACAGCGTGACCGCCGGGCGTTGAGATGAGTTACGAGCTGACGATCCAGCCGCTCGGCACCACGATCGAGATCGAGGATGGCCAGACCATCCTCGATGCCGCACTCCGGGCCGGCATCTATCTGCCCCACGCCTGCTGCCACGGCCTTTGCGCCACCTGCAAGGTCGATGTGCTGGAGGGCGCGGTCGATTACGGTGAAGCCTCGACCTTCGCCCTGATGGATTTCGAGCGGGGCGAGGGCAAATGCCTGGCCTGCTGCGCCCGGGCGGAGAGCGACCTGGTGATCCAGGCCGAGATCGACGAGGACCCGGACGCTTTGAACCTGCCGGTCAAGGATTTCGCCGGTACCGTCAGCCGGATCGAAGCGCTGACGCCGACCATCAAGGGGATCTGGATCGCCCTCGACGATCCCGCGGCCTTCACCTTCCAGGCTGGGCAATATGTCAACCTGGAACTGCCGGGCGGCATCGGCACGCGCGCCTTCTCCGTGGCATCGCCGCCGGGGGCGGCCGAGGTCGAACTCAACGTCCGGATCGTGCCAGGCGGGCAGGGCACCACCCATATTCACGAGACGCTGAAGCCGGGTGACCGGATCCGTTTCACCGGCCCCTATGGCCGCTTCTTCGTGCGGAAATCGGCTCATGTGCCGCTGATCTTCATGGCCGGCGGTTCCGGCCTGTCGAGCCCGCGGGCGATGATCCTGGACCTGCTGGCGGAGGGCTTCGATCTGCCCATCACCCTGGTCTATGGCCAGCGCAGCCGGGCCGAACTCTATTACCACGGTGAATTCCAGAAGCTCGCGGCTGAGCACCCGAATTTCACCTATGTCCCGGCCCTCTCGGACGAGCCGGCGGGATCGGACTGGACCGGCTTCCGCGGCTTCGTGCACGAGGCGGCCAAGGCCCATTTCGGCAACGACTTCCGCGGTCACAAGGCCTATCTCTGCGGCCCGCCGCTGATGATCGAAGCCTGTATCGGCACTCTCATGAAGGGGCGCCTGTTCGAGCGCGACGTCTATACCGAGAAGTTCCTCTCGGCGGCGGATGCCCAGCAGGTGCGAAGCCCCCTGTTCAAGGAGATCTGACCGGCAGCGCGATCGTCACTTCGAGGCCGCCTTCCGCGCGGTTGACGGCGGCGATGGTGCCGCCGTGGGAGCGGACGGCACGCCGGGCAATGGCGAGGCCGAGGCCGAAACCGCCCTGTCCGGCGGCACCGGCGCCGCGCACGAAGGGCTCGAACATCCGCTCCAGGTCTTCGGGCGCCACGCCCTTGCCCTGGTCGGCGACGGTGATGGCGACGCCGTCGCCCCGGTTGGCGAGGCCGACGTCGACCCGGCTGCCGGCGGGGGCGTGACGGACCGCGTTGCGCAACACGTTTTCGAGCGCGCGGCGCATCAATTCGGCATCGCCCGCGACGACCAGGGCCGTCGCCGCCTCGTCGATCGAAAGTGCGATCTCGACGCCGGCCGGGCTCGCCTCGAAACGGGCGTCCTGCACGACGGCTTCGAGCAGGCTGCCGAGGTCGAAATAATCGTCGCCCGGCGGGCTTCCGGCCTCGGCACGGGCGAGATTCAGCAACTCGCCAACCATGGCGTCGATGCGTCTCGCCTCGTCCTCGATCCGGGCCAGCACGCTGTCGAAACGTTCCGGGTTCTGGCGCGCCAGGCCGATCGCGACCTGGAGCCGGGCGAGGGGCGAGCGCAATTCGTGCGAGACGTCGTGCAAGAGCTGGTCGCGCAGGGCGACCAGGTCTTCGAGCCGCGCCGCCATACGGTCGAAGTCATGGGCGAGATCGGCGATCTCGTCGCGCCGCCGCCCCATGCGTGGCCCGAGCCGGGCGGAGAGCGTGCCGTCGGCGAGAACGGCGAAACCCTCGCGCAGGCGTTCGATCGGGCGCGTCAGATAGAGGGCGAGGGCCGCGCTGAAGACGAGGCCCCCGAATCCGCCGACGAGCAGCAGCGGCGGCGGAATATCGAGGGGGCCGGGGCGCTGGTGCGGTACCGGCGTGGCGTCGTAGACGAGTTGCAGGCTGCTGCCATCCGGCAGCAGCGCCTGGCGCGAAACGTCGTAGGCACCGGCTGGCCGAGGCGACCCACCCTCGATCAGGAGACGCCGGCGGTGGTCGGGCGGCCAGTCGCCGAGCAGGGCATCGAGGGCAGGGCGCCCGCCGAGGTGCAGGACCTGCGCCGCCGCGGCGAGATCGGCCTCGGCCGAGAGGCGGGCCTGTTCGACTTCGTGGCTGCGCGGCGGCGCGTCCTGGAGGGTGAAGATCACCCAAAGGCCTTCGATGATCAGGATGAAGGTCACCCAGAAGCCAAGCAGGATCTTCCAGAACAGCCTGCGGGTCACGATGCCGCTTCCAGCCGGTAGCCGATGCCGCGCACGGTTTCGAGGTGCAGCCGCTCGCCCGCCGCGGCCGCCAGTTTCTGGCGCAGGTTGCTCATATGGACGTCGATGCTGCGGTCGTAGGGTTGGCGCTTGCGGCCCAGCGCCCGTTCTGAAAGCTCGTCCTTGGTCGAGACCCGTTCGCCGGCCGCCAGCAGGATTTCGAGCAGGGCGAATTCGGTCACCGTGAGGTCGAGCGGCCGTCCGTCCCAGGCCGCCTCATGCCTTCCGGGCGACAGGCTGAGGGCGGCGAGGCGGAGGAGGTCGTCCTCCGCCGGGCGGGCGGCGGTGCCTGTCCGGCGCAGCACGGCGCGGAGCCGCGCCACCAGTTCCCGCGGGTAGCAGGGCTTGGGGATATAGTCGTCCGCCCCCATCTCGAGGCCGATCACCCGTTCGACGTCGTCCCCCTTGGCGGTCAGCATGATGACCGGCAGCCGGCTTTTCTCGCGCAGCCGGCGCAGCACCTCGATACCGCCGAGCCGGGGCAGCATGATGTCCAGCACGACCGCATCGTAGGTGCCGGTCAGGGCCGCCTCCAGCCCGGCTTCGCCGTTCAGGGCGACGGTCGCGGCGAAACCCTCGGCGGCCAGGAATTCGGCCAGCATGGCGGCCAGCTCGGCGTCGTCGTCGACCAGCAGCACGCGCACGGGATTGGGTTCGGCCAGCTTCTGCATGGCGCAAGACGATACGCGAATGCCGCCGACCGCAAGGCTCTTTGCGCTTTCCTGACGGTCGGCTGGCGAAGACTTGACCCAAAGGCGGCCCCGGCGGGCTTAGACTGCGTCATCGATTCCGGTGGACGGCCTCGTCATGACTTTTTCGCGCATCCTTCGTCTCCTCCTCCTGATCGCCGGGCTCGGCGCGCTCGCCTGGGGGGCGAAGCTCTGGTTCTTCCCGGCCGAGGAGACGGCGCCCCGCTATCTGACCGCGACCGTCACCACCAAGGACATCGAGCGTGTCGTGCTGGCCGACGGCACGTTGCAGGCCTTCAAGCAGGTCAGCGTCGGCGCTCAGGTCTCGGGCCAGATCAAATCGCTGAAGGTCGACTTCGGCGACAAGGTGAAGGCCGGCGACCTGATCGCCGAGATCGACTCGAAGACCCAGGAAAACAATCTGAAGGATGCCGAGGCCCAGCTCGCCAACGTGAAGGCGGAGCGGGCGGCCAAGGAGGCCAGCCTGAAACAGGCCGAACTCGCCTTCGCCCGGCTGAAGAAGATGTTGGCGTCGTCCGCCGCCTCGCGTGAAGACTACGAGACGGCGGAGGCGACCCTCGCGGTGACCAAGGCGGAAATCGCGGCGCTCGAGGCCCAGATCGAACAAGCCGACATCCAGGTTTCCACCGCCAAACTCAACCTCGGCTATACAAGGATCGAATCGCCGATCGACGGCACCGTGGTCGCCGTCGTGGTCGAAGAGGGCCAGACGGTGAATTCGGCCCAGAGCACGCCGACCATCGTCAAGATTGCCAAGCTCGACACCATGACCGTGAAGGCCGAAATCTCCGAGGCCGACATCGTCAATGTGACCGCCGACATGCCGGTCTATTTCACCATCCTGGGCGATCCCGACCGGCGCTACGAGGCGAAGCTCCGCATGATCGAGCCGGCGCCGACCTCGATCAATTCGGAGAGCACGACGACCTCGAGCACCTCCAGCACCTCGTCGAGCAGCAGCACCTCGACCGCGATCTATTACAACGGCATCTTCGACGTGCCGAATACCGACGGCCGCCTGCGCATCGACATGACCGCCCAGGTCTCGGTCGTGCTGGGCAGCGCCAAGGGCGTGCCGACCATCCCGACCACCGCCCTCGGCACGCGCGAAGCGGATGGAACCTATACCGTCCATGTCGTCGATGACGCCGGAAATGTCACGGCCCGCAAGATCCGCACCGGGATCGAGGACGAGACCGACGTCGAGGTGAAGGAAGGCCTCACCGCGGGCGAGAAGGTCGTGCTGGGCGATGCCGCCGCCGGCACCTCGATGCAGATGCGCATGCCGCGCATGGGGCTTTGATATGGGCCGCCCGCTTCTCGAACTTTCCGGCATCGGGCGCAGCTTCGATGCCGGCGACCAGAAGATCGAAGTCCTGAAGGGCGTCGATCTGTCGATCGACCGGGGCGAGATGGTCGCCATCATCGGCGCCTCCGGTTCCGGCAAGTCGACCCTGATGAATATCCTTGGCTGCCTCGACCGGCCGAGCACCGGCACCTATCGGATCGACGGGCGCGAGACCGCCAGCCTGGATGCCGACGAGTTGGCCCGCCTGCGGCGCGAATATTTCGGCTTCATCTTCCAGCGCTACCACCTGCTGACCGATCTCGATGCGGTCGGCAATGTCGAGGTGCCGGCGGTCTATGCCGGCGAGCCGCGGGGCGAGCGGCGGCATGACGCAATCGAGCTCCTGAAGCGCCTCGGCCTGGGCGATCGGCTGACCCATCGCCCGGGCCAGCTCTCGGGCGGGCAGCAGCAGCGGGTCAGCGTCGCCCGCGCCCTGATGAACGGCGGCCAGGTGATCCTGGCCGACGAGCCGACCGGCGCCCTCGACAGCCAGAGCGGCCAGGCCATGCTGAGCCTGCTGCGCGAGCTGCACGCCCAGGGCCACACCATCGTCATCGTCACCCATGACGCCTCCGTTGCGGCGATCGCCGAACGCAGGATCGAGATCAGCGACGGCAAGATCGTCAGCGACCAGCGCCGCTCTTCCCCCCCGATCGGCGAGGGCTCCACTGACGTAGTGCGGGAGGCGTCACCCCCCGGCGTCTCCCGCACGCCCTCCGTGCCCGGCCGGCTGATGGCGGAGTTCGACCGTTTCGGCGAAGCCTTCCGCATGGCTCTCCGCGCCATGGTGGCGCATAAGCTGCGCACCTTCCTCACCATGCTCGGCATCGTCATCGGCATCGCCTCGGTGGTCTCGGTGGTGGCCCTCGGCGAAGGCTCGAAACAGCGCATCCTCGAAGACATTTCCTCGATCGGCACCAATACGGTCGAAGTCTTCCCGGGCAAGGGTTTCGGCGACCGGGACAGTGCCAAGATCCAGACCCTGGTGGCGTCGGACGCCGACGTCCTGGCGCGCCAGTCCTTCGTCGACAGTGCAACGCCTTCGGTCTCCGCCACCAAGGTGATGCTGTGGCGCGACCAGGCTTTGTCTGTCTCGGTCAACGGCGTCGGCGACCAATATTTCCGGGTCAAGGGTTATACGTTCGTCGCCGGGCGCAGCTTCTCGGCGGCCGAAACCGGGGCGATGGCCCAGATCGCCGTGATCGACAGCAACACGGCGGACAAACTGTTCCCCGATCGCGTCTCCGCCCTCGGCCAAGTGCTCATGCTCGGCAATGTGCCGTGCCGGATCGTCGGCGTGCTGGCGCCGATGACCAGCGGCTTCGGCAATTCCGACACGCTGAAGGTCTTCATCCCCTATACCTCGGCGCTCTACCGCATGCTCGGCCAGTCCTACCTGCAGAGTATCACGGTCCGGGTCGACGATTCGGTCGCCAGCGACGCCGCCGAACAGGGCATCATCCGCCTGTTGACCCGGCGCCACGGCAGCCAGGATTTCTTCATCGTCAACACCGACACGGTACGCGAGACGATCCAGAAGACGACCGAGACGATGACCCTGCTGATCTCCATGATCGCGCTGATCGCCCTCGTCGTCGGCGGCATCGGGGTGATGAACATCATGCTGGTCTCGGTCACCGAACGGACCAAGGAGATCGGCGTCCGCATGGCCGTCGGCGCCCGCCAGGGCGACATCATGCGCCAGTTCATGATCGAGGCAGTGATGGTCTGCCTGGTCGGCGGCGTCATCGGCATCGTCCTCGCCCTTTCCTTCGGGGCGGTGTTCACCAGCTTGTCGGGTTCCTTCCGGCTCTCCTTCTCGGCTTCGTCGATCGTGCTCGCCGTGTTCTGCGCCTCGCTGATCGGCATCGTCTTCGGCTTCCTGCCCGCCCGCAGCGCCGCGCGCCTCGACCCGGTCGAGGCTCTGTCGCGGGAGTAAATGTCATGAGATCCACTGTCCTCGCCCTCTCCCTCCTGCTCGCCGGCTGCGGCGCGCTCGACAGCCGCTATCAAGTGCCGAAGACGGTGACCGCCGCGAGCTGGGTGCAGGGAACTCCCGGCGGCGCATCGCTCGCCCGGGATTGGTGGCGCAATTTCAGCGATCCGGCGCTGGATGCCTTGGTGGCCGAGGCGCTGGCCCGCAACAACGACCTCGCCGTCGCCGCGATCAAGCTGCGCAAGGCGCGGGCGACCGCCGGTATCCAGGAAGACCAGCGCCTGCCCCAACTCTCCGCGTCGTCGAACTTCGAAGGCTCGCGCCAGTTGAACGGCAGCCATCCGACGAGCCGGCAGTCAAGCGCCAGCGTCAGTGCCGCCTGGGAGATCGACCTCTGGAACAAGCTCGGGCGGGAAGCCGACGCCGCCCGTTTCGAGGCCGATGCGACGGCCGAAGACCTCGACGCCACCGCCCTTTCCCTGGTCGGCACGGTGGCCGATCTCTATTGGTCCATCGCCTATCTGAACGAGCGGATCGAGCTCGCGCAGCAGAGCATCGCCTATGCTGAGAAGACCCTGGCCCTGGTCGAAAGCTCGCTCGCCGCGGGTGGTGCCTCGGAACTCGACCGGGCCCAGGCGCAGTATAATCTGGAGAGCCAGCGCGCCGCACTGCAAAGCCTGCTCCAGCAGCGGACGGAAGACCGGAACGCCCTCGCCGTGCTGTTCGACGGGCCGCCCGAAGCGGTGAAGCCGGAAGCGCTCCGCCTGCCGCGCGCCGCCTTGCCCGCGGTCGATGCCGGATTGCCTGCCAGCCTGCTCGGCCGCCGGCCGGACCTCCGCGCCGCCGAACTTCGCCTGCGCTCCACCCTGGCCAGCGCGGATGCCACCCGGCTATCCTACTACCCGAGCTTTTCCTTGACCGGCACGCTCGGCACCGGCAGCACCAGCCTGGCCAAAGTGCTGGCCGATCCGATCGGCACCCTCGGTCTCGGCATCGCGCTGCCCTTCCTCAATTGGGACCAGACGCAGCTCGAGATCGAAGTCTCCAAGCTCGATTACGAGCAGGCGGTGGTGAGCTTCCGCCAGACCCTCTACGAAGCCTTCGGCAATGTCGAGAATGCCCTCGCCGACCGCGGCCGCTATGGCACGGAAGTGGCGATCCGCGAGCGGGCGCTGGTGGCGGCGCACACCTCCGACCGGCTCTATGAGGAGC
>JAYSCC010000001.1:11186-27825 GCA_041915065.1 Zavarzinia sp. | reverse complement strand
GGCGAAATCTCCGATCTGGTCACCCGCCTGCTGGCCCTGCGCCAGCCGATGGCGGTCGACCTCCGCTTCATCGTCGGCTCGCTCAAGCTCGCGACCGACCTCGAGCGGATCGGCGACTACGCCAAGAATATCGCCAAGCGTTCCATGGCGCTCGGCGTCTCGGTGCCGAACCAGCCGATGCACGCGATCCCGCGCATGGGCGACATGGTGCTCTCGATGGTGAAGGACGTGCTCGACGCGCTCTCCAACGACGATGCCGACAAGGCCGTCATGGTGCGCGACCGGGACAGCTTCCTGGACGAGATGTACAACAGCGTGTTCCGTGAACTGCTGACCTACATGATGGAAGATCCGCGCACCATCACCGGCTGCACGCATCTCCTGTTCATCGCCAAGAACCTGGAACGGATCGGCGATCACGCCACCAACATGGCCGAGACGATCTATTTCATCTCGCGCGGGCGTCGCATGGCGATCGACCGGCCGAAGGCGGACACCACCGCGGAAGTGGCGGATCCGACGCAGGCGGCATGAACGGGGCAGCGGTCGCCATGAAGCCATCGATCCTGATCGTCGAGGACGAGCCGGCCCTCGTCGACCTGTTGCGTTACAACCTCGAAGCCAATGGCTTCGAGGTCAGGACCAGCAGCGACGGCGACGAAGCCCTGATGATGGTGGACGAGCGTCTGCCCGACCTCATCGTGCTTGACTGGATGCTGCCCTCGGTCTCCGGCATCGAGATCTGCCGCCAGCTCCGCCGCAAGCAGGCGACGCGCCAGGTGCCGATCATCCTGCTGACCGCCCGCACGGAAGAGAGCGACCGCATCCGTGGCCTCGAATCCGGTGCCGACGATTATGTGACCAAGCCCTTCTCGCCGACCGAGCTGCTGGCCCGCATCCGTGCCGTGCTGCGCCGCTCGCGCCCGGCTCTGTCGGAAGACGGCCTCGCCTATGCCGACGTCGAGATGGATCTCTCGGCCCACCGGGTGCTGCGGAACGGCGTCGAGGTCCACCTCGGCCCGACCGAATTCCGCCTGCTCCGTCATTTCCTGGAAAACCCGGGCCGGGTGTTCAGCCGCGAGCAGATCCTGGACGCCGTCTGGGGCCGCGACATCTATATCGAGCAGCGCACGGTGGACGTCCATATCCGCCGCCTGCGCAAGGCGCTGAACGCCCACGGCGGCAAGGACATGATCCGCACCGTCCGCTCGGCCGGCTACGCCATCGACACCCAGGGCGCGGGCCGCAGCGTCCGCGCCTGAGGGGTCAGCGGGCGCCGCGCGCGAAGCGGCTCGGCGCCTGGCCGGTCCAGCGCCGGAAGGCATGGGTGAAGCTCGCGGTTTCGGCATAACCGAGTCGTTCCGCCACCGCTTCGACGCTGAGGCCGGTGGTGCGCAGCATCTCGCAGGCGAGATCCTGGCGCAGGCGGGCGATCAGGTCACGGTAGCCGAGGCCGGACTCGGCCAGTTTCCGCCGCAGCGTGCGCTCCGACAGGCCGAGTTTCTCCGCGACCGCCTCGAGCGGCGGGAAATGGCCGGGATCGGCCAGCGCCACCGCCGCCACCCTCTCGACGAATTCATCCTCACCCCGGATCTGGCGAAGCCGCGCATGGCAGGCTTCGATATGCAGGGCGGCGACGGCCGGATTGGCCTGGGGCAGCGGCCGGTCCAGTACCTGGTGGTCGTAGTGGAGCGCGTTCTGGGCCGCAGCGAAGACCACGGGGCATTCCAGCGCCGCGGCATAGGCGGCCGGATCGGCCGGCGCGGGGAAGCGGAAGCTCGCCCCCCGGCAGGGCAGGGGGGCACCCCAGAGGTCGGTCACGATCTGGCGGCAGGCGGCGATGTCGCGCTCGATCATGAAGCGGCGAAGCATGGCCGGTACGGAGCGGTCGTCGAACACCACGGCGTCCTCCGCCTCCGCCGAGACGACGTCGATCGCCATCAGGCTGAAGGTCAGGTCCTGATATTCGAGGCCGAGCAGCAGGGCGCCGCGGAGCGTCGGGCTGGCCAGCAGGGCGAAGCCCCAGACGCCGTAAGCGGCCACGCGGTAGCGCCGCCCGACTTCGAGCCCGAAGCCCGGCGGATCGCCCAGGTCCTCCAGCACGGCGGCGATCACGGCGAGCTCGTCGGTCGCCGCAATCAGGCGGCGCGGATCGTCCAGCACATCCGGGGAGAGGCCGGCGCCAGCCAGGAAAGGCGCGATCTCACGCCCGCGCGCGGCGAGCGCGTCGGCCAGGACCCGCAGGCTGATCACCGACCAGCGGCGGCGCTTCAAGGTGGTGCGCATGGGCGGATCTTGCCACTTTGGCCGAAACTATCAAGTCGTTGGCCGAAGCGAACGTGGCGTGCGAATTGGAGCGCCTCTATCCTGCATCCATCGCGGCACGATCAAGACCGCAGGAACAGAGGAGGGGGGACCCGATGGCGCCCGTGAAGGTTTGCGTGATCGGCACCGGTTTTGCCGGTCTTTGCATGGCGATCCAGTTGAAGCGCCGGGGCGAGCAGGATTTCGTGATCCTGGAAAAGGCCGAGGCGATCGGCGGTACTTGGCGGGAGAATTCCTATCCCGGTGCCGGCTGCGACGTGCCCTGCCACCTCTATTCCTTTTCCTTCGAGCTCAATCCGAACTGGTCGCGCCGCTTCGCCAAGCAGCCGGAAATTGTCGACTACATCGACCATTGCGCCAAGAAATACGACCTGCATCGCCACATCCGCTTCAAGTCGGAAGTGACCGAGGCGCGTTTCGACGAAGCGCGGGGCCTGTGGACCGTCGCGCTCGCCGACGGCTCGACGGTCGAGGCGCGCTATGTCGTCTCCGGCCTCGGCCAGCTCAGCCGGCCGCAATTCCCCAAGATCCCGGGGCTCGACAGCTTCAAGGGCAAGGCCTTCCATTCCGCCCATTGGGACCATGATTACGACCTTTCGGGCAAGCGCGTGGCGGTGATCGGCACCGGCGCCTCGGCCATCCAGTTCGTGCCCGAGATCCAGCCGAAAGTGGCCAAGCTCAGCCTGTTCCAGCGCAGCCCCGCCTGGATGATCTCGAAGGACGACCACTTCTTCCCCGCCTGGGCCAAGTTCCTGTTCCGCCATGTCCCGGGCGTGCAGCGGGCCTACCGCGCCTATACCTATTTCCTGCTCGAGGCGCGCTTCCCCTCGCTCCGCCGGGCCAAGGGCCTGTTTGCCCGCCTGGCCGAGAAACAGTGCCAGGCCCAGCTCGACAAGCAGGTGACAGACCCCGCCCTGAAGGCGAAGTTGCAGCCGGATTTTCCGGTCGGCTGCAAGCGCATCCTGATCTCCAACGACTGGTACCCGGCCCTGTCGCAGCCCAATGTCGACGTCGTCACCGATGCGATCGCAGCGGTTACGGAAAAGGGCGTGCTGACCAAGGACGGCCGCCTGCACGAGGCCGATTGCCTGATCTATGGCACCGGCTTCGAGACGCAGAGCTTCATCGCCCCGATGAAGGTCTGGGGCCGCCAGGGCGCCGAACTGAACGAGCGCTGGCGGAACGGCGCGGAGGCGCATCGCGGCGTCTCGGTCGCCGGTTTTCCGAATTTCTTCGTGCTCTACGGGCCCAATACCAACCTCGGGCATAATTCGATCATCTTCATGATCGAGCAGCAGGTCCGCTACATCCTCGCCACCATGGACGAGGTGACGCGCCGCGGCGCCGCCTGGGCCGATGTGACGCCCGCCGCCCAGGCCGCCTATAACGACGGCCTGCAGAAGGACTTCGAGAAGACGGTGTGGAACGCCGGTTGTAACTCCTGGTACAAGAATGCGGCCGGCCGCATCACCAACAACTGGCCGGGCTTCACCCTGACCTACTGGTGGATGATGCGACATCCGCAGTTCCAGGATTTCGCCTTCGGCGGCAAGCCGGCCTGAAGGCCGGCGGGCGACAATCCTCTCGTCATCGCCGGGCTCGACCCGGCGATCCACGTCTCTCCCCCAACTCGGTGTTCTCGTGGATGCCCGGGACGAGCCCGGGCATGACGATTGGGGGGCGCCCGGGCGCCTTGAAACGCGTAGGTTTTCTTGGCCGAAAGCCGGTGAGCGGGCGGCGGTCAGGCCAGCTTGATCGCCACCGCGCCGGCCGCCAGCGCCAGGGCCGCGGCCGCGCGCCGCCGCCCGACGTTCTCGTGCAGCAGGAAGGCCGCGAAGCCGGTGGCGAAGATCATCGAGGTTTCGCGGAGCGCGGCGATCAGGGCGACCGGCGCCAGCGTCATGGCGGTCAGCACCAGGGCATAGGAGCCGATCGCTGAGGCGCCGCCCGCGATGGCGAGCGCCAGGTCGCGGCGATTGATCAGCGCGCGGAGGGCATCGATGCCCCGCGTCGCCCCGATCAAGGAAAGATTGCCGGCGGCGCCCAGCGAAAAGACCAGGATGGTATAAGCGAGCGGTGCGCCCGAGGCGCGCACGCCCATGCCGTCGATCAGCGAATAGGCCCCGATCACCAGCGCGTTGGCGCCCACCACGGCGAAACCGCGCCGGGTCATCCGGCCCCCGCCGAGGGCGAGCCCGACAAGTGCCAGGCCGACGATGCCGATACCGCCGAGGCCGAGCCAGGGCAGGGCATCAGTGAAGAGAAGGGGCGCCAATGCGGCCGTGACCAGGATGCCGCCGCCCCGCATCATCGGATAGGCGAGGGAAAGGTCGACCGTTTCGTAGGCCGCCGCGGTGAGCCGGAAATAGACCACGTGAACGGCCACGGACGCGGCCAGGAAGGGCCAAGCGCCGGCCGCCGGCCAGGGCAGGAAGGGCAGGGCGAAGACGGCGATGACGATGCCGCCGACGCAGAGCCGAGCGGTCGCCACCCCGGGCAGTCCGGCCGCCTTCACCGCGGTGTTCCAGCCCGCATGGAGGGCGGCGGCGGCGAGCACGAGGAGGAGGACGGACCAGGTCATGACGGCGGTATTCCCTTGAGCACCGCGATGATGCACGCACCGCTGCTTGTGCGGAAGACGGATGCGCGGGGCTAAAGGTCTAGACCTTTCCGGCGCCGGCTCCTGCCCACGAATTGGGCATCGCAATGCAGCATTCTGTCCAAAATTCCGGCTTCTTGCGGTGCAATATGTTCCGAGAGGCGCGGAATTCGGCCCTTGCCATTTGGCATGGGCTTTGCTGTACTTGCATACAGAGTTTGGTGGCTAGGGTTCCGGCCGGATCTTCCGGTGTCTGGTCCGAGAGCTGCCGTCGGGTCGGGAGACATCCGGTTCGATGCACGGCGGGAGAAAAGCCCGGGAGGCCTCGGTGACCAGGAATTGGCGTCACTAGGGTCTCGCCAATTCCCCAGAGGTCAGGTCGTCGTCGGTCTGAACTGTTACGGGAGTTGGTATCATGGTGCGCTCGTCCTCTCTCTCCGCCCGGTCTCTTCCGCTGCCTTCGTCGTTCCGGCGCTGAGGTCTTTCGCATGCGTGCGATCAACCGCCAGCCCCGCCCCGGCACCCGCGTCTTGCTGGCCGTGCTGCCCTTCGTCGTCGTCGCCATCCTCTATCTGATCGGTTCGGCGCTCCGGCTCGCCGACAATCCGACCGACAAGCTGCTGCCCGCCCTGTCGTCCTTCGCCGATACGATCGACCGCATGGCCCTGAGCGAAGATCCGCGCACGGGCGACGTGATCTGGTGGCTAGACACCGGGGCGAGCCTGGTGCGCCTCTTCGTGGCGCTGGCGATCTCGACCCTGATCAGCCTCTGCCTCGGCATTGCGATCGGACTGCTGCCCCATGTGAAGGCGCTGATGGGCGCCTTCGTCGGGGTCTTCTCGATGGTGCCGCCGCTCGCCGTGCTGCCCATTCTCTTCATCGTGCTCGGTCTCGGCGAAGCCTCCAAGATCACCCTGATCGTGATCGGCCTGGCGCCGGTGATGATCCGCGATCTCGCCCTTCGCACCGAGGAACTGCCGACCCAGCAATTGATCAAGGCGCAGACGCTGGGCGCCTCCACCTTCGGCATCGTGCAGCGCGTGGTGCTGCCGCAGATCCTGCCGCGCCTCCTGGACTCGCTCCGTTTGAGCCTCGGGCCCGCCTGGCTCTTTCTGATCGCGGCCGAGGCGATCGCCTCCGAATCCGGCCTCGGCTACCGGATCTTCCTGGTCCGGCGCTATCTCGCCATGGATGTGATCCTGCCCTATGTCGCCTGGATCACGCTGCTCGCCTTTCTCATGGATCTCGGGCTCCGCCGCGTGCAGCGCCTGGCCTTCCCCTGGTTCGCCGCCGCGAGGACTGCGTAATGTCTGCGATCACGATCCGGAACCTGTGGAAGGAATACGACGAGCGCGTCGTGCTCGAGCGTATCAACCTCGAGATCGAGCCGCGTGCCTTCGTCGCCCTGGTCGGCCCGTCGGGCTGCGGCAAGACCACCTTCCTCCGCATGCTGCTCTCGGAAGAGGTGCCGACGCGGGGCGAGATCACGATCGACGGCAAGCCGATCGCGGGCGAGCCGACGGCGGAACGCGGCGTCGTGTTCCAGCGCTATTCGGTCTTCCCCCATCTGACCGTGCTCGGCAATGTGCTGCTCGGCCTCGAATTCGAGCGAGGCGGTTTCTTCGCCCGCCTGTTCGGCTCGGCCCGGGCCAAGGCGATCGCCGAAGCGCGCGAGATGCTGGCCTGCGTCGGCCTCGCCGAGCACGAGAAGAAATATCCGGCCCAGCTCTCGGGCGGCATGCAGCAGCGCTTGGCACTGGCACAGGCGTTGATCCGCAAGCCCAAGGTCCTGCTGCTCGACGAGCCCTTCGGCGCCCTCGACCCCGGCATCCGGGGCGAGATCCACGCCCTGATGCGCCGGCTCTGGAACGAGGAAGAGATCACGGTTGTCATGGTCACCCACGACCTCGGCGAGGCCTTCGGCCTGGCGACGCGGGTGATCGCTTTCGAGCGGCCGCGCGTCGATCCGGTCGACGGCGACCGCTACGGCGCCGTGATCAAGCAGGACATCGAAGTCTGGCCCCGCCGCATCGCCGGCCAGGCCAGCCCGCACAGGACACCACCGGCGGCGCCCCCCGTGGCGCCGCCTCCTGAAACCGCCCCCGGCCGGGACGACCCGGCCATTCCCGCGGGGCTCGGCCGGGACGACCTGGCGCTCCAGGCTTGAGGAGCAACGAGCCGTGACTGACAAATCATCCCGTATCGAGGCGCTGCGCCGGCGCTATCTCGAATTGAAGGCGGCGGGCGACAACCTCGCCCCCAAGGCCATGCCTGGGCCGACCGCGCCGGGCTCCGCCCCCGTGCCCGCGGCGGCAATCCGCCACCGGGAGGAAATCCCGGGCGGCTGGTACTGGACCGCGCGGCTCGGCCGTGGCGAGCGCCTCCGCCTGGTGAACACGGCGGCGACGCCGGGCGTCTCGGTCTTCCTGTGGAATGCCGAAGATCCCAGCGAGCGCTACAATTCCGCCGATACGATGAAGCTGCAGTGGACTGCGGCGCTGCCCAAGGGGCGGGTCCTGTTCTCCGACATGGGGCGCGTGCTCGCCTCCGTGGTCGAAGACAGCTGCGGTGCCCATGACACCGTGGTGGGCGGTTCGACGCCCGCTTCCAACGCGGCCAAATACGGCGATGCCACGCTCCGCTCGACGGCGGAGAACATGCGCCTCGCCGCCTCCAAATTCGGTCTCGGCAAGCGCGACCTCGCCCCGGTGATCAGCTTCTTCTCCCCTGTCCAGGTGACGGCGGAGAGCACTTTCGCCTGGGCCGAGGGCAAGCTCGCGGCCGGCGATTTCGTCGAGCTTCGGGCCGAGATGAACCTCCTCGTCGCCGTCTCCAACTGTCCCCATCCCTTCGCCCCCGGTGCGAGCTTCGCACCGCAGCCGATCGAGGCCGTGATCTGGCAAGGCCCGGCGCCCGCCGCCGACGACCTGTGCCGCACCGCCACTGCCGAAGCCGTGCGCGGCTTCGAAAACACCGATCCGCTGTTCGCCGGCCGTTGAGGGAGGCAGAAATGACCGTCACCGTGACCCCGGCCGCTCTGGACGCGGCCAAGGCCGTCTATGATTTCACCATCCCCGCGACCCGTCCGTGGTCCCATGTCGTGAAGCGCGGCCAGATCTTGCGCATCGTCGACCTCGAAGGCTGCCAGGCCGTCGATACGCTGTTCTACAACGCGCACGATTTCGCCGAACGCTATTCGGCGCAGGATACGCTGCTGGCCCAGGGCTCGGCCTATGTCTCGACCGGAACCAGGCTGGTCTCCAACGACGGCAATGTGATGGCGACCGTGGTGGCCGACAGTTGCGGCCGTCACGACACCTCCGCCGGGGCCTGTTCCTGCGAGGCCAACACGGTCCGCTTCGGCCACCATACCCGTTACATGCATGCCTGCCGCGAGAACTTCGTGATCGAAGTGACCAAATGGGGCATGACCAAGCGCGACGTGGTGCCGAACATCAATTTCTTCATGAATGTGCCGATCGAGCCCGATGGCAAGCTCGCCATCGTCGACGGCATTTCGGCTCCCGGTTCCCATGTCGACATTCGGGCGGAGATGGACATTCTCTGCGTCGTTTCGAACTGCCCGCAGGTGAACAATCCCTGCAACGGCTTCGATCCGACGCCCGTCCGCGTGCTGATCTGGGACGGGGAGGCGGCGTAACCTCCCATGTTCGACAAGATCCTGATCGCGAACCGGGGCGAAATCGCGGCCCGGGTCATCGCCACGGCCAAACGCCTCGGCATCGCGACCGTGGCCGTCTGTTCCGAGGCCGACCGTTTCACCCCGCCCGTGCTGGCGGCGGACGAGGTGGTCTGCCTCGGCCCCGCCCCGGCCAAGGAGAGCTATCTCAAGGCCGAGGCCATCGTGGAAGCCTGTGTCGCCACCGGCGCCCAGGCGGTCCATCCGGGCTACGGCTTCCTTTCGGAAAACGCGGGTTTTGCGGAAGCCCTGGCGACCAAGGGCATCCGCTTCATCGGACCCCGGCCCGAACACCTCCGCGACTTCGGCCTGAAGCATACGGCGCGGGCCCTGGCCAAGGCGTCCGGTGTCCCCCTGCTGCCGGGCAGCGACATCCTCGCTTCGGCCGACGAGGCGCTGGCAGCGGCGGAAGTGGTCGGCTATCCCGTGATGCTGAAGAGCACGGCGGGCGGCGGCGGCATCGGCATGTCGCTCTGCCACGACGCGGCCGAGCTGCGCGCCCGCTTCGAGGCGGTGCAACGCATGGCGTCATCTTCTTTCGGCGATGCGCGGGTCTATCTCGAACGCTTCGTCGCGACCGCCCGCCATGTCGAAGTGCAGATCTTCGGTGATGGCAAGGGTAACGTCGTGGCCTTGGGCGAGCGGGATTGTTCGCTCCAGCGCCGCAATCAGAAGGTGGTCGAGGAAACTCCGGCGCCCGGCCTGTCGGACGAGTTGCGCAGCCGTCTCCACGCTGCCGCCGTCGCCCTCGGTAAGGCGGTTTCCTATGAATCCGCCGGCACGGTCGAATTCATCTACGACGTGGCGCGGGACGATTTCTATTTCCTCGAGGTGAATACCCGCCTCCAGGTCGAGCATCCGGTGACCGAGAGCGTGTTCGGCGTCGACCTGGTCGAATGGATGATCCGCCAGGCCGCGGGCGGCTTCGTGCTGCCGGCACAGGACGATTTGAAGTCCAAGGGCGCTGCCATCGAGGTCCGCCTCTATGCGGAAAATCCCCAGGCCCATTTCCGGCCGCAGACCGGGCGCCTGACCGAAGTCTCCTTCCCGTCTCACGTCCGGGTCGACACCTGGGTCGAGACCGGCACCGATGTGACGCCCTTCTACGATCCCATGCTGGCCAAGCTGATCGTGAAGGGTGAGACGCGGGGCGAGGCGATCGAGAACCTGCAATCGGCCCTCGCCGCCTCCCGCGTCTGGGGCATCGAGACCAATCTCGCCTATCTGCGCGCTATCGCATCGTCCGAGGTCTTTGCTTCGGGCAAGGTCGCGACCTCCGTGCTCGGCCATTTCCATTTCGAGGCGCCGACCATCGAGGTGGTGGCGGCCGGGCCGCAGACCAGCGTGCAGGATTGGCCCGGGCGCCTCGGCCTCTGGGATGTCGGCGTGCCGCCGTCCGGTCCCTTCGACGACCGCTCGTTCCGCCTGGCCAATCTGATCGTCGGCAACGAGGAAGGCGCCGCCGGGCTCGAATGCACCCTGTCGGGTCCCATCCTGAAGTTCAACGGTGCTGCCACCGTGGCGCTGGCCGGCGCCGAAGCCCATGTCACGCTGGACGGCGTCACTCTCGACTATTTCAAGCCCATCGCGGTCGCCGCCGGCCAGACAATGGTGATCGGCACGATCCGCGATGCCGGCCAGCGTATCTATCTCGCCGTCCGCGGCGGCATCGACGGGCCGCGCTTCCTGGGCGCCCGGGCGTGCTTCTCCTTGGGCGGCTTCGGCGGCCAGGGCACCGGCGTGCTCAAGGCGGGTGAGACCCTGCATATCGGCACGGCCCCGGCCGGCCCCGGCCCCGGCGGGCTGGACGCGCCGACGATCACGCGGGACTGGACCATCGGCGTCCATTACGGCCCGCATGGCGCGCCTGATTTCTTCACCGAAGACGACATCGCCGATCTCTATGCCGCGACCTATGAGGTTCATTTCAATTCGGCCCGCACGGGGGTGCGCCTGATCGGGCCGAAGCCGCGTTGGGCCCGGGCCGACGGCGGGGAGGCCGGGCTCCACCCCTCCAATATCCACGACAATGCCTATGCCATCGGCGCGATCGATTTCACCGGCGACATGCCGATCATTCTGGGGCCGGACGGGCCGAGCCTCGGCGGTTTCGTCTGCCCCGCGGTGATCGCGCGGGACGAGCTTTGGAAGGCCGGGCAGTTGAAGCCGGGTGACCGGGTGCGTTTCGTGCCGCACGGCAAGGCGCCCCAGGTGATCAGCAAGGTCTCCGACCTCGGCTCGCCGATCCTCGGTCGGCGGGACGACGGGCCGGTGCCCGTGGTCTATCGCCGCGCGGGCGACGACAATCTCTTGGTCGAATATGGCCCGATGGCGCTCGACATCGCCCTTCGCCTGCGCGTCCACCTGCTGGCGGAAGCGGTGAAGGCGGAACGCCTGCCGGCCATCATCGACATGACGCCGGGCATCCGCTCGCTCCAGATCCATTACGACAGCCGCCTGCTGCTGACCGGGAAACTGCTCGATGCGCTCGCCGAGATCGAGGCCAGCCTACCGCCCGCGGAACAGGTCACGGTGCCGAGCCGGATCGTCCATCTGCCGCTGTCCTGGAACGATCCGTCGATCCAGCTCGCGGCGCGGAAATACCAGGAACTGGTGCGGCCGAACGCGCCCTGGTGCCCCTCGAACATCGAGTTCATCCGGCGCATCAACGGGCTCTCCAGCGTCGAGGCGGTGCAGGACATCATCTTCGACGCGAGCTATCTGGTGCTCGGGCTCGGCGACGTCTATCTGGGCGCCCCGGTGGCGACCCCGGTCGACCCGCGCCACCGCCTGGTGACCACGAAATATAACCCGGCGCGCACCTGGACGCCGGAAAACGCGGTCGGTATCGGCGGCGCTTATATGTGCGTCTACGGCATGGAAGGGCCGGGCGGCTATCAGCTCTTCGGCCGCACCGTGCAGATGTGGAATGCCTGGCGGCGCACGAAGGAATTCGAGCAGCCCTGGCTTCTCCGCTTCTTCGACCAGATCCGTTTCTTCCCGGTGAGCGAACAGGAACTGGTGGAGGCCCGCGCCGCCTTCCCGCATGGCCGCTATCCGATCAAGATCGAGGAGACCAGTTTCTCCTACGGCGACTACGCCCGTTTCCTGGCCACCAACAAGGCGGAGATCGACGCCGCCAAGGCACGCCAACAGGCCGCCTTCGAGGCCGAACGCCAGGACTGGAAGGACAAGGGCCTGGACAGTTTCGTGGTCGACGACGAGGGTACGGCACCGGCGGTCGATGTGCCGCCGGGCCAGGTCCCAGTCGAGGCCCAGGTGACCGGCAACGTCTGGAAGATCGTGGTCGAAGAAGGGGCGGAGGTCGCGGCGGGTGACACCGTGGTGATCGTCGAGTCGATGAAAATGGAAATGGACATCAAGAGCCCGGCCGCGGGCCGTGTCGCCGCGCTGCGCTGCCAGCCGGGGCGGACCGTGCAAGCGGGCCAGATCGTCGCATTGATCGAAAGCCATTGAGGGGAAACGTCATGGGCATGCCGAAAATCCTGACCATCGACTTCCTGAAGCGGGCCTATGCCGCGGGCACGCTGACCCCGCTCGACGTGATCGATCTGGTGATCGAACGCGCCGCTGCCTGGCCCGATCCCGCAGTCTGGATCTCCCGCTACAGCGACGAGGAACTGCGCGCCGCGGCCAAGGCGCTGATGGACGCGGGCGGGCCTGCGGCGGAGCAGCCGCTGTGGGGCATTCCCTTCGCGGTCAAGGACAATATCGATTGCGCCGGGCTCGACACCACGGCGGCCTGCCCCGCCTTCGCCTATCGCCCGGCGGCGGATTCGACGGTGGTGGCCAGGCTCCGCGCGGCCGGCGCTATTCCTGTCGGCAAGACCAACCTCGACCAGTTCGCCACTGGGCTCAACGGCACCCGCTCGCCTTACGGCGCGCCGCGCTCGGTGTTCGGGCCGGCACATGTCTCGGGCGGTTCCAGCTCGGGTTCGGCGGTCGCGGTCGGGGCCGGCATCGTCGCCTTTTCGCTCGGTACCGATACTGCGGGTTCGGGCCGGGTGCCGGCGGCCTTCAACAATCTGGTCGGCGTGAAGCCGACCAAGGGCATGCTGTCTGCGACCGGCCTGGTGCCGGCCTGCCGCAGCCTCGACTGCATCTCGGTCTTCGCCGCCACGGCGGTGGAGGCCGATCTGGTGCGCCGGGTCGCGGCGGGTTACGACAGCGCGGATGCCTATTCCCGGGTAGGGGCCGACGTTGCCCTGCCGGCAGAGCGGCTCAGGGTCGGCGTGCCGGTCGGGGCGGAGCGGGAATTCTATGGCGACGACGCCAATGCCGCCCTGTTCGAGGCGGCGGTGGCGCGCATGGAAGCACTCGGGTGCCGGGTCGTCGATATCGATTTCCGGCCCTTCCGCGAGGCGGCGAACCTGCTCTATTCCGGCCCCTGGGTGGCGGAGCGGCTGGCCGCGGTGGAGGATTTCCACAAGGCCCATGCGGACGCCATGGATCCCACGGTGCGTAAGATCGTTGAAGGCGCCTTCGGCGTGACGGCGGTCGATGCCTTCCGCGGCGCCTATGCCCTCGAAGCCTATCGCCAGCAGGCGGCGGCGGAATGGGCCAAGATGGACGTGATGCTGCTGCCGACGACGCCGCTCAACCCGACGGTCGAAGCCATGCTGGAGGATCCGATCGGGCTCAACGCCAAGCTCGGCCGCTATACCAATTTCGTCAATCTGCTGGATTGCGCCGGCATCGCCGTGCCGGCCGGCTTCCGCCCGGATGGCCTGCCCTTCGGCGTCACCCTGATCGGACCGGCCTTCTCGGACGCGGCATTGGCGGTCTGGGGCGACCGCATGCATAAGGCGGCTTCGACCGGTTACGGGCTCGACACGGGCGCCGACCTGCACGGCGTCGCGGTGCCTGCCGGGCCAGCGGTGGAACGCCTGGAGATCGTCGTCGTCGGTGCGCATTTGAGCGGCATGCCGCTCAACCACCAGCTCACCGACGAGGGCGGCATCCTGGTCAAGCGCTGCAAGACCGCGGCCGACTATCGCCTCTACGCGCTGCCGGGCACGGTGCCGCCGAAACCCGGGCTGATCCATGCCCCGGGCTTCGCGGGCGCGGGCCTCGACGTCGAAGTCTGGGCCCTGCCGGCGGTTGGTTTCGGGCGTTTCGTCGCCGCCATCCCGGCCCCGCTCGGGATCGGCAAGGTCACGCTGGACGACGGCTCCAGGGTCTCCGGCTTCCTGTGCGAAGCCCATGCCCTGCAAGGGGCGCCGGAGATCACCCCGCTCGGCGGCTGGCGCGCCTATTGCGCCAGCGCCTGACGGCTCAGGAAGCGGAATCCGCCATCGCTGCCGCGCGCCGCGCCGCCATCGCCCTGGTGGCCCGGCGCCGGCGCAGCCACATCATAGTCCCGGTGACGGCGAAGAGCGTAGGCAGCACGCCGCCCGCGAAGATGATCGCCTGGAACACGGGGCCCATGTCGGTGCCGTCGTGCAGCCGGCGCATCCAGCGCCCGAACAGGTCACCCGGGGCGGCGGCGGGCGGCGGGGCTGCTTTCGCCGTGCCGCTGGCGTCGTCGACCCCGACCGTGGCCATGGTGCCCTCGGCAGTCGCGAAAGTGATGCGCCAGGACGGATTCTGTTCGGTCGGCAGCGATATGCTGCGCGGCTCGGCCCCTTCCGGGGCGGCGGCCTGGGCGGCCTGAAGGGCGGCGTCCGGCGTCTGCACCGTCGCGGTCAGGGGCTGGCCGCCGAAGCCGCCGGGACCGCCCGGGCCGCGCTGGCCCTGCGGGCTCACCGTGGTGATGCTGCCGACCGCCAGCCGCGCCGTCTGCGGGAAGGACAGATAGATCCCGGTGAAGGAGAGCAGGGCGAGCGGGATCGCGATCCAGATGCCGAAGACATGGTGCAGATTGGCCGAAGGTAGCATGCGCGGCCGCCAGCCGAGAGCGCGCAGGAACGACAGGCGTTTCGGCCACCACAGATAGATGCCGGTCAGCGACAGGATCAGCATGGCGACGCCGAGCCAGCCGACGATCTGCCGCCCGGAAAAGGCCGGCACCAGCAGGTTGCCGTGGAAATCATGCATCAGGCGCATGAAACCGCTGTTGGCCGGCCCTGAATCGAGGACTTTGCCGGTTGCGGGATCGAGCCAGACGGCGACCGTCTCGCGCGGGTTGGCGGCACCCGCCGGACGGGCCACCACGGTAATCGGTGACATCTCATCTTCCGGCAGGCGGATTTGGGTCAGACGCGCGCCGTCGCCCAACCTGTCGAGCGCCGTCTCGGCCAGGGCGGCGAGGCCGGGGCCGGGACCGGGGCTGCTCACCGCATAGCGTTCGGGCGAGAGCAGGCGATCGATGCCGTCATGCCAGACCAGGACGGCGCCGGTCAGGCCCAGCGGCACCGTGAGCAGGGCGAGGCCGACCCCGAGCCAGAGGTGAAAATCCTGCAACAGGCGGCGCAGGCGGCCGCGGGTCTGGGTCGTCATGGTTCGGTTCTTGCCCTCGATTCGATGCGAATGAAAATGCATCGCATTAAGAAAAATTCAATATGGATTGTTCGTCCACCTCGCCCCGCGGCTGACAACGCCGGTGAAGCCGGCTTCCTGCGCCGTTTTCCGGGCCAATCGGAAAATACGCTCGCTAATGCAATTGCGAGTCGTTTTCATAAAATCTAAGAACCGTTCTCATCTGTGGGGCTGAGGGCTTAGTGATGAAGAAGGTTGAATTCGCACCGGCGCAGCGCCGGGTCTCCCATCTGGCGCTGCTGACGGCGCTGGCACTGGCACCGGCGGCGGTGGCGCAAGCGGGTGACGGCGGCATGACCGTGACCCGCGACGGCGACTGGGCCACGGCGTCGAGCGGGCAGACGGCGGAGACCCTGCCGACGGTCACCGTGACCGGCGAGCGTGAACCGGCCAATGCCCACCGCGCCAGCACCGGCGTCGACCGCCTGCCGCAGGAAATCCAGGATACGCCGCAGTCGGTCACGGTGGTCGGCCAGGAAACCATCCAGGAGCAGGGGGTCACCAGCCTGGACCAGGCGCTGCGCAACGTGCCGGGTATCACCGTCTCGGTCGGCGAAGGCGGCGGCGGCATGAACGGCGACCAGTTCCGCATCCGCGGCTTCGAGGCGCAGAACGACCTCTATATCGATGGCCTGCGTGATTTCGGCGTCTATACCCGCGACACTTTCAACACCGAGAGCGTGCAGGTCTTCCTCGGCCCTTCGGGCGAGAGCTTCGGGCGCGGCAATTTCGCCGGCGTCATCAACAGCACCACCAAGGTGCCGGCGCTGGACGATTTCATCACCTTGCAGGGTTCGCTCGGCCTCGGCCCGATGGCGCGGGTGACCGGCGATGCCAATTACCAGCTCTCGGACACGAGCGCCGTCCGCCTCAACGTCATGTATACCGACCAGACCCCAGTCGGCCGCGACGACGGGCCTGAATCGAAGCGCTGGGGCGTCGCGCCGTCGATCGGCTTCGGCCTCGGCACCGACACCAGCATGACCATCGCCTACCTGCACCAGACCGACAATCGAGTGCCCGATTACGGCATCCCGACGCTCGCCACGGGTTACGATTTCTCGACCAATGCGGCGTCCCCGGTCTCGGCCCCGGCGCCGGTCTCGCGCGACAATTGGTACGGCTCGAGCGCCGACCACGACGATACGACGGCCGATGTGGTGACCGCGCGGATTACGCATAAACCGACCAATTGGCTGCGCCTGAACAACGACACGCGGGTCGGCTTCTATTCGCGCGATTTCCTGACCACGGTCGCTTCCTGCGGTACCGCCAACAGCTGCTTGCAGAATCTCTACGACGGCAATCCGGCGACCGTGCCGGTGATCACCTTCGGCGGCGGCAATCCCTTCTACCAGCAAGACAATTGGGGCGCCCAGAACATCACCACGGCGACCGCGGATTTCGACCTCGGCGGCTTCCGCCACCAGGCGGTGGCCGGTCTCGACGCGTCCTACGAAAGCACGGACCGCACCAATTACACCGGCCTGGTCCGGCCCACCGACATCTCGTTGCTG
>JAYSCC010000001.1:0-11176 GCA_041915065.1 Zavarzinia sp. | reverse complement strand
CCGACACCCTACGACATGTCGACCTCGGCCGTGCGGCGGAGCCAGCAGATCCAGACCGATTCGACCGATTTCGGCCTCTTCGCCTCGGAACAATTCTGGTTCACGGACGAGCTGTCGGTCCTGGGCGGCCTGCGCTGGGATCGCTACAACATTACGTCCGACACGGCGGGCAGCCTGACCACGACGCCGACCTATACGACGACCAAGGTCGACGAATCCCTGTTCAGTCCAAAGGCCAGCGTGATCTTCGAGCCGACCGATTCGCAGACCTATTATTTCTCCTGGGCGCGCTCGAGCCAGCCGGCGACCGGCAGCACCGGTGCCGCCAATGCCGTGACCCCGGTCTCCGCCACCCAGACCGACCTGGAGCCGACCGAGAGCGAGACTTTCGAAGTGGGCGGCAAGCTGAATTTCTTCGGTGACCGCCTGGGTGTCGGTCTTTCCGTGTTCCAGGTCGAGCGCGACAATTCGAAGGAAGTCGATTCGAGCGGCACGATCGTCGCTTCGGGCCAGAGCATCCGGAACCGCGGTGCCGAACTCTCGCTCACCGGCAAGATCACCGACGCCTGGACCGTGCAGGCCGCCTATACCTATATCGACAGCGAATACACGGACTTCGGCAACACGTCTTCGACCGTGATCGCATCGGGTCCGCTGGCCGGCCAGGTGACCTCCACCGTCACCAATGCCGCCATGAACGGCCGCAAGGTCAACAACGTGCCGGAAAACGCCGTCTCCCTGTGGTCGACCTATGCTGTCACCGACAAGCTCACGCTCGGCGCCGGCCTCAAGTATCAGGACGAGATGTATGCGGCCCAGGGCCTGAACACCACCACAGGCCTGATCACCTATACCGAGATCCCCTATTATCTCTCGGTCGACGCCCTGGTCGCCTACCGTGTGAACGAGGGCGTCACGGTCCAGGTCAACGGCTACAACCTGTTCGACCGGCGCGACAATTTCGACCAGACCTTCTCCGGCCGCACGGTGCCGGCGGCGGGACGGACGGTGATCTTCTCGACCACCGCGAGTTTCTGATGCTGGTCGTCATTCCCGACGTCTTGAGTGCGGATGAAGTCGCCGCCTGCCGCGCCACCCTGGAGCAAGCCTCCTGGGTGGACGGCAAGGTGACGGCCGGCGAACAGTCGGCCAAGGCCAAGGTCAATCTCCAGGTGCCCGAAGGCAGCGAGGCCGCCCGCAGCCTGGGCGACCGCATCCTGCGCGCGCTCGGCGCCAATACGGAATTCGTCAGCGCGGCCTTGCCGCTCCGCGTCTATCCGCCGCTGTTCAACCGTTACGACATGGGCATGAAATTCGATGCCCATGTCGACAATGCGATCCGTGGCATTACCGGCCTCAACATGAGGATCCGCACCGATGTCTCGACCACCCTGTTCCTGTCCGATCCCGCGAGCTACGACGGCGGCGAACTGGTGGTGGAGGACACCTACGGCAGCCAGTCGGTGAAACTGCCGGCCGGTTCCATGGTGGTCTATCCGGCCACCAGCCTGCACCGGGTCGAGCCGGTGACGCGGGGCAGCCGCTGGGCCGCCTTCTTCTGGAGCCAGTCGATGGTGCGCGACGATGGCCAGCGCCGCCTGCTCTACGAAATGGACCTGGCGATCCGCCGGCTTCGGGCCGACGTGGGCGACGAGCATCCTTCGATCCGCTCCCTGGTCTCGACCTATCACAATCTCATGCGGCGCTGGGCCGAACTCTGACCGCCTGCGCCGTCCTGCCACCTTGCAGGGCAGGGGCATTGGCCTTATAGAGATGTTATTGCAACGCATTCGCATTTGCTGCGTAACGCTTTGGAGACCCCGATGGAACCGACAGCCGCCGTCGACGCCTTGGCCGCGCCCGCCGAAGCGGCCGCACCGGCCGCCGAAGTGACGATCACCGGCCTCTTCCTGCATGCCGATCCGGTGGTGCAGGGGGTCATGATCCTGCTTCTGTTGGCGTCGGTGATCACCTGGTCGATCGTCGTCGACCGCCTGGCCCGGCTGCGCAGTCTCGACCGCGAGGTGGAGGAACTGGAGGCCAAGGTGGCGGTGCGCAAAGCCGGGCTGGACGGCCTGGCGGGCCTGGCCCGGAGCACGGTCGAAGCCGGCCTTTCCGAATGGCACGAGCTGGCGGCCGAGGCGCGGGACGAGCGCCGGCTGCGCGCCGAACAGGCGATGCGCCTGACCGCGACCGAGGGGCTGCGCCGGCTCGAAGTGGGGCTGCCCTTCCTGGCCACCATCGGCTCCGCCGGACCCTTCATCGGGCTGTTCGGCACCGTCTGGGGCATCCTGCATTCCTTCACGGCGATCGCCAACAGCCAGGACACCAGCCTTGCCGTGGTGGCGCCCGGCATCGCCGAAGCACTCTTCGCGACCGCGATCGGCCTCGTGGCCGCGATCCCGGCGGTGATCTGGTACAACGCCTTCTCGACCCGCCTCGGCCGCCTCGGCGCCCGGCTGTCGACCGCGGTCGCGCGGTTCTGCGCCCTGCTCGGCCGGGGCGAGGCTTCGCTTCGCCGGGCGGCGGAATAGGTCCGGCCATGGCGGGTCCCCTCTTGCCCGGGCCGGGCGGCAGCGACGACGGCAGCCTCTATCGCCCGGTTGCCGAGATCAATGTGACGCCCTTCGTCGACGTCATGCTGGTGCTGCTGATCATCTTCATGGTGGCGGCGCCCCTGATGATGACCGGCGTTCCCTTGCACCTGCCGAAATCCACAGCGGCCAAGCTGCAACCGCAGAAGGAGCCGCTGATCGTCTCCCTCACCCCGGCGGGGGAGGTCTTCGTCGACAAGGAGCAGGTGAGCGATATCGACCTCCTGGCCCGGCTGAAACCCTTGGCCCTTGCCGAGCCGGAGCGGGTGGTCTATGTCCGGGGCGACCGCACGCTTGACTACGGTCGGGTAATGGAAGTGATGGGTCTGCTGTCCAGCGCGGGCTTCACGCGCCTTTCCATGATCGCCGAAGGGGCCGCCGCCATGCCGGCCGCCGCCCGGCCATGAGATCGTTCCGCTACAGCGCCGTGGCGGCGTCCTTCGTCGCCCATGCGGCGGCGCTGACCTATCTCGTCTATGGCCTGCCGGCAGCGGAGAGCGGCGCCAAATTCGAGGCGCCGCCGACCATCGAAGTGATGATGCCGCCCATGACCGCGGCGGCGGCGAGCCCGGTCAACCCGAGCGAAGCCAAGCCCGTCGAGGCGAAGCCGGTCGAAGCCACACCGCCCGAACCCGAGGTCGCGGCCGAACCGGCGCCTGAGGTGCCACCCGTCCTGCCGGTGGTGGCGGAGGCGGTCGAAGCGGTCGATCCCGTGGCCGCCGTCGCGACCGAGCCCGAGAAGCCGAGGCCGCAAAAGCCGAAACCCCGGCGCGAAGCGGAACGCCCGCGCAAGCCCGCCCCGCCGGTCGAGACCGCGTCGGCTGCCCCGCCGGCGCCACCCGCCCCGCCGGCCCCGGTGCCGTCCCTGGCCTCGGCAGGGCCGGCTGCCACACCGGGCGGCGGCAATCCCGGCGCGCGGGCCGATTACCGGGCGGTCATCGCCAATTGGGTCGAGCGCCACAAACGCTATCCCGACAGTGTCCGCCGCCGCCATCTCGAAGGCGTGCCGGTGGTGCGCTTCCAGATCGGGCGCGACGGCACCGTCGTCATGTGCGAAGTGGTCCGCTCGAGCGGGCGGCCCGAGATCGATGACGCGGCGCTCGCCACCATCCGCCGGGCCGACCCCTTCCCGGAAATGCCGGAGGGTGTCGATGGCGCCTCGATGACCTTCACCGTGCCGATCGAATTCGTCCTGCGCGGCTGAGCCCGCGCGAGCGTAAAATGCGATCGCCCAGCGGCCGCAGGCAAGGCGGCGGCCGGACGTTCCACATCGACAGCGCCGCCCGCCGGCCGTGTCCCGCCTTCGCCGAGTGCCCATGCCCGCCCCGACTTCCGCTCCCCGAACCAGACGCCGCTGGATCCCGATCGTTATCGCCGCCCTGGTCGTGGGCGGTGCCGCTTATTGGTGGCTGCGGGCGCCGGGCAGTGCCGACGGCATCCAATATGTCACCGCCGAAGTCGGCCGCGGCGATATCGAGGATGCGGTTTCCGCCCTCGGCAATCTCCAGCCGCGCGATTATGTCGACGTCGGCACCCAGGTTTCGGGCCAGTTGAAGGAGATCCATGTCGAGATCGGCGACGCCGTGAAACAGGGCGACCTCCTGGCCGAGATCGACCCGACCGTCTATCAGAGCCGGGTCTCCGCCGACGAGGCGCAGCTCCTCTCGCTCAAGGCCCAACTCGCCGACCGCGAGGCCCAGGCCGTGCTGGCCGGCCAGCAGCTCGAGCGCCAGAAGAAGCTCTGGGCTCAGAAGGCCACGACCGAAGAGGCGGTGCAGACGGCGGATGCCACGCTGAAATCGGCCAATGCCCAGATCGACCAGATCAAGGCCCAGATCCAGCAGACGGAATCGACCCTGCGCGGCGACCAGGCCAACCTCGGCTATACCAAGATCTACGCCCCGATGACCGGCACGGTCACCTCGATGACCGCGCGCCGGGGCCAGACTTTGAACGCCAACCAGTCCGCCCCGATCATCCTGCAGATCGCGGATCTCTCGGCCATGACCGTGCAGACCCAGGTCTCGGAAGCCGACGTCGGGCGCCTGAAACTCGGCATGGATGCCTATTTCACCACGCTGGGCGGCGGCACCAAGCGCTGGACCGGCAAGCTGATGCAGATCCAGCCGACACCGACGGTGGTGAACAATGTCGTGCTCTACAATGCGCTGTTCGACGTCGACAATGCCGACCGCGCCCTGATGACCCAGATGAGCGCCCAGGTCTTCTTCATCGTCGCTTCCGCCCACGATGTGGTCACCGTGCCCCAGGGCGCGCTGAAGCCGATGGGCCAGCGCCAGCGGGTCGGCGGCACCAAACCGCCGGCCGAGGCGGCGGAGGGCGGCGCGCCGCGCCCCGGCAAGCCCTGGCGCGTCCAGGTCTTGGGGCCGGACGGTAAGCCGGTCGACAAGGTGGTGCGCATCGGCGTCACCAACAGGGTCACGGCGGAAGTGCTGGAAGGTTTGCAGCCTGGCGATGTCGTCGTGGTCGGCCAGCGCAGCCAGGCGGCGCCGGCCAATGGCGGCGGCCTGCCCGGGCTCGGCGGTTTCGGCGGAGCCCGGCCGCCGGGCGGGGGGCGCTGACCATGGCGCCGCTGATCGAGCTTCGCGACATCCGCAAGACCTATGTCTCGGGCGGCGGCGAGGTTTCGGTCGAAGTGCTGCACGGCGTCTCGCTGGCGATCGAGGCGGGCGAATTCGTCGCCATCATGGGCGCCTCGGGTTCCGGCAAGTCGACCCTGATGAATCTGATCGGCTGCCTGGATCGGCCGAGCGCCGGGCAATATTTCTTCGCCGGGCGCGATGTCTCGCAGTTCGACCGCGACGAGCTGGCCTGGGCGCGGCGCGAAGCCTTCGGCTTCGTCTTCCAGAGCTACCACCTGATCGGCACCGCGACCGCGACCGAGAATGTCGAAGTGCCGGCGATCTATGCCGGCTTGGCGCCGGGCGAGCGCCACGCGCGGGCGGCGGAACTGCTCTCCACCCTCGGCCTCGGCGAGCGCCTGGGCCACCGGCCGAGCCAGCTCTCCGGCGGGCAGCAGCAGCGCGTCTCGATCGCCCGCGCCCTGATGAACGGCGGCAAGGTGATCCTGGCCGACGAGCCGACCGGCGCCCTCGACACCAAGAGCGGCGCCGAAGTCATGGCCCTGCTCGCCGATCTGGCCGCGCGCGGGCATACGGTCATCGTGATCACCCATGATCCCGAGGTCGCGGCCCATGCCGACCGGGTGATCGAGATCCGCGACGGCTTGGTCACCGCCGACACGCGGCGCCGGCCGGTGCGCGGGGCCGAGCCGATCGCGCTCAGCGACCCCCACGGCACCACGGCGGCGGCGCTCGCCCGTTTCGGCGAGGCGGCCCGGATGGCGGTGCGCTCGCTCCGCGCCAATATCTTCCGGACCGTGCTCACCCTGCTCGGCATCGTCATCGGCGTCGGCTCGGTGGTCGCCATGCTGGCGGTGGGCGAGGGGGCGAAACGCGCCGTGCTCGACCGGATCGGCGCCAGGGGCACCAATCTCCTGCTCGTGCGGCCGGGGGCGCCGGCCCAGCGCGGCGTGGGCGGCCAGGTCGTCACCCTGGTGGCGGACGACGCCACCGCGATCGGCGCGGTCGACAACGTCGACTATGCCCTGCCCGAACTTCAGGGCAGCATGACGCTCCGCGCCGGCAATCGCGACTACCAGACCCAGGTCTCCGGCACCACCGATGTCCTGCCCGAAGTGCGCGACTGGCCGCTCGCCGCCGGTTCCTTCTTCACCGACGACGACGGCCGTTCCTATGCGACGGTCGCGGTGCTGGGCCAGACGGTGGCCAACAACCTGTTCCCGGACGGCAGCGACCCCGTCGGTAAATTCGTCCTCTTCAACAATGTGCCGTTCCAGGTCATCGGGCTGCTGACCGCCAAGGGCGCCTCGCCCATGGGCACGGACCAGGACGACATCGTCTATGTCCCGTTGCAGACCGCCTCGCTCCGCCTGTTCGGGGCGCGCAACCTGCGCTCGATCACCATCGCCGTCACCGATGTCGAGCGCATCGACGAGACCCAGGACAAGGTCACCAGCCTGCTGATCGAACGCCACCGCGGGCAGGAAGATTTCCAGATCCGCAACATGGCGGCGATCGTCGAGACGGCGACCGCGACCCAGAACACGATGACCGTGTTGCTCGGCTCGATCGCGGCGATCTCGCTCCTGGTCGGCGGTATCGGCGTCATGAACATCATGCTGGTCAGCGTGACCGAGCGGACGCGGGAGATCGGCATCCGCATGGCCACGGGCGCGCGCACCAACGACATCATGCAGCAGTTCCTGACCGAGGCGATCGTGGTCTCCGGCCTCGGCGGCGTCATCGGCGTCGCCGGGGGCGCCGGGGTCGCGCTGATCGTCCAGGCCTTCGGCACGCCGATCCAATTCTCGGGCGGGGTGATCGCGCTCGCCTTCGGCTGCGCCGCCCTGGTCGGCCTGGTCTTCGGTTTCGCACCGGCGCATAAGGCGGCAAGGCTCGACCCCGTGGTCGCCCTGGCCAGCGAGTAGAACCCTGATGCGTTACGCCGCCCTCATCCTCCTGCCGGCCCTGGCGCTCGGCGCCTGTTCCGCCAAGCCGAAGCCGCCGCCCGAGGTGGTCGCGGCCCCCGCCGCCTGGGCCGCACCGACCGGCGGCGGGGCCGACGTCTGGCCCGCGGCCGACTGGTGGCACGGCTTCGGCAGCGCCGAACTGGATCGCTTGGTCATGGATGCCAAATCCGGCAATGCCGACCTCGGCCAGGCGGCGGCCCGGGTCGCCCAGGCGGAGGCGCAGCTCCGTATCGCCGGCTCCAGCCTGTGGCCCTCGCTCTCCCTTTCCGGCGGGGCGACGCGGCGGCGCGGTAGCGACAGCGGCACCGGAAGCAGTGCCGCCGATGCCTGGCGCAGCAGCTATTCGGCCAGCCTGAGCGCTTCCTACGAGATCGATTTCTGGGGCGCCAACGCGGCCGACCGCGCCGCCGCGGCCGCAAGCCTGGCCGCCAGCCGCTTCGACCAGGAGACGGTGGCGCTCACCGTGACCTCCGGCGTTGCCACGACCTATCTCCAGGTGCTTTCCCTGCGTGACCGGCTCGATGTCGCCCGGCGCAATCTCGCGATCGCCGAAGACGTGCTGAAACTGGTCGAGGCCAAGGTCGGCGCCGGTGCCGCTTCCGATCTCGACCTCGCCCAGCAGCGGACGGTGGTGGCGCAGCGCCGGGCCGCGATCCCGCCCCTGGAACAGAGCCTGCGGGAACAGCTGGCGGCGCTCGCCGTGCTGCTCGGCAAGGCGCCGACGGGTTTCGACGTCGCCGGCCAGTCCCTCGCACCCGTGAAGATGCCGCCCGCCGCTGCCGGCCTGCCCTCCGCCCTGCTGGCGCGGCGGCCCGACATCGCCTCGGCCGAAGCCCGGCTGGTGGCGGCGGATGCCAATATCGATGCCGCCCGCGCCGCCTTCTTCCCGCAGGTGACGCTCTCCGCCTCGATGGCGCTGACCCAGGCGGCGGTGGGCGATCTCTTCGACCTTTCCAATGCCGCCTATTCGCTCGGCGCCTCGCTCTTGCAGACGATCTTCGACGGCGGCCGCATCGCCGCCCAGCACGACTTGGCCAAGGCGCAGAAGGAAGAACTGGTGCAGTCCTACCGGGGTGCCGTGCTGGCCGCCTTCTCCGATGCCGAGGTGACACTCGGCGCGGTCGACAGCCTGAACCGCCAGCGTCTCTTGCAGGACGAGGTCTTGGCCCAGGCCCGCCGTTCGCTCGAACTGGCGCAGATCCAATACCGGGCCGGCGCGGCCGACCTGCTGACCGTGCTGAATGCCCAGCAATCGCTCTATTCGGCGGAAGACCAGGCGGCCCAGGTGAAACTCTCGGCCTTGCAGGCCACTGTCGGCCTCTACCGCGCGCTGGGGGGCGGCTGGCAGGCGCCGTGAAGCCTCTTTCCCTCGATTTCGGAACGGGCTAAGCGCATCGGCAGGAGGACCAGCCATGCCGATACTCGATCGCCGCGATCTCGACTTCCTGCTGCACGAGGTGCTCGACCTCGATGCGCTGTTCACCAGGCCGCGCTACGCCGACCACGACCGGGCCGGCGTCGGCGCCATGCTGGATACCGCGACCGCGATCGCCGACGACCATTTCGCCAGCCATGCCGCCAAGCTCGATGCCAACGAGCCGACATTCGACGGCACGCGGGTGACGATCATCCCCGAGGTGAAGGCGGCGCTCGATGCCTATATCGAGGCGGGCTTCATGTCCGCCCATGCGGATTACGACTGGGGCGGCATGCAACTGCCCCACACGGTCGCCATGGCCGCCTCGGCGCTGTTCTCGGCCGCCAATATCTCGACCGCCGGCTATCCCTTCCTGACCCGGGCGGCCGCCAATGTGATCGCCAAATTCGGCTCGGACGAGCAGAAGCAGCGCTACCTCCGCCCCATGCTGGCGGGCCGCTTCTTCGGCACCATGGCGCTGACCGAACCGGGCGCCGGCTCCGGCCTCGCCGACCTGAAGACCCAGGCGGTGCCGGTCGGCGACGGAACCTATCGGATCACGGGCAACAAGATCTTCATCTCGGGTGGCGAGCACGAACTCTCGGAAAACATCGTCCATCTGGTGCTGGCCCGGATCAAAGGGGCGCCGCTCGGGGTCAAGGGCATCTCGCTCTTCGTCGTGCCCCGCATCCTGCCTGATGGTGCTCGGAACGACGTCCGTCTCGCCGGGCTCATCCACAAGATGGGCTACCGCGGCACGACCTCGACCATGCTGAATTTCGGCGAGGGCGGCGGTGCCGTCGGTACCTTGGTGGGCGAGCCGCACAAGGGCCTCGCCTATATGTTCCACATGATGAACGAGGCCCGGGTCGGCGTCGGCCTGGGGGCTGCCGTGCTCGGCTATGCCGGCTATAGGGTGGCGCTCGACTATGCCCGGACCCGGCTCCAGGGAAGGCCGCCCCAGGCCAAGGACCCGAGCCTGCCGCCGGTGCCGATCATCCAGCATGCCGACGTGAAGCGGATGCTGCTCGCGGCCAAATCCTATGTCGAAGGGGCGATGCACCTCTGCCTGCTCGGCGCCCGCCTGGTCGACGACAGCGAGACGGCGGAAACCCCGGAGGCCCGGGCACGCGCCTTCCAGCTCCTCGACCTGTTGACCCCGGTGATCAAGTCCTGGCCCTCGCAATATGGCCTGGCCGCCAACGACATCGCGATTCAGGTCCATGGCGGCTATGGCTACACGCGGGAATATCCGGTCGAACGGCTCTATCGCGACAACCGCCTGAACCCGATCCACGAAGGCACCTTCGGCATCCAGTCGCTCGACCTCCTGGGCCGCAAGATATTGGCCGACCAGGGCCGCGCCCTCGCCCTGCTGGCCGAGGAAATGCAGGCGGCGATCGCTGCCGCTCCGGCCGATCTGGCGGAAGAGGCTGCGGCGCTGGGCAAGGCGATGGGTCTGGTCGCCGAGACCGTCGCCGTGCTCGGCAAGGCTGCGGGCGGCAACCGGCTGGACGAGGCGCTGGCCAATTCCGCCATCTTCCTCGAATTGATGGGCCATGTCGTGGTGGCTTGGCTGTGGCTCCGCCAGGCGACCATCGCGGCCCGACTGGCGCCGGCCGCCACCGGCGACATGGTGGCCTTCTACGAGGGCAAGCGGCGCACCTGCCGTTATTTCTTCCGTTGGGAGCTGCCCAAGATCAAAGCCCAGGCCGAGCTTCTGCAAAGCCTCGACCAGACCTGCGCCGACATGCCGGACGCCGCCTTCGGCTGAGGTGATCCACCCGGCCCCGCCCTGCGTAGAAGCAGGGCGATGGCCGCTTACCCTCCTTGCCACCGCCGCCGCCCTTGCCCTGGGCGGTCCTCGCGAAGCGATCCCCCTCGCCCCTGGGGGAAGACTTCTACCGCCCCGCCGGATCGAGCCGGCGGGGCGGTTTCGCTCAGAGCCCGCCAGGATTTCTTGGGCCTTCGCGCGCAGGGTCTCGCGGTCGGCGCCGACCGGCAGGCGATAGGCGAGCCAGAGGAACATTTCTTCTTCCGGGGTCAGCAGGCTGTCCGCCTTCGCTTCGGCCGGCAGGGTCCCGCCGGCATATTCGCCGAGGCCGGAAAGGCCGAGAGCGCGGAGCGCCGCCCGGGCCAGGCAACGTTCGCGTGCCGAAGCAGGCGCCGACTTCAGGATATGGACGGTAACCGCGTCGATCTCGCGCGGGCGGAGCGGATGCTGGGCCAGGGCGAAGACGCCGCAGACGGCGCCGGGCAGGGCGGCGGGATCGCCCACGGTATAGAAGGGCGCCTCGATACCCTCGCCGCGGACGGGTTTCGCCTCCAGCCGTTCCCGCGTTTCGACCGCGAAGAAGAGGGCGGCGTCATAGGCGGGGTCGCTCACATCAGGTGGCGGGGCCAATCCGGCCAGGGCACGGATCCGCTCCAGCGCCGCGGGCAGGTCGGACGAATAATCGTCCATGTCGAAATAGGTGAGCGCCTGGCCGTCGGCGGCGCGGATCAGCCGGTCGGCCGCGATCGGTGCCAGCATGAAATTATAATAGGGCGGCCCGTCCAGGACGGCGGCCAGGAAACGCTCGACGAACTCGG